>NZ_JAGTPI010000028.1:0-72157 GCF_021147825.1 Pseudomonas quasicaspiana | reverse complement strand
CATCCACTGCATGTGCATCGTCAGAAACATCGCCTTCCCGAATGAATTCGGTCCCACAGGGTGGGCGCGAGGCCTACTTGGTCAGCCGCGATGTAGGCGGATACCGTTACATCCACCACCCACAAAAAAGCCGACTTGGTGTCGGCTTTTTCGTTTGGGTCGGGACCCGCAATCCCGGTGGGAGCGAATTCATTCGCGAAGACGTCGGTACATCCACTGCATGTGCATCGTCAGAAACATCGCCTTCCCGAATGAATTCGGTCCCACAGGGTGGGCGCGAGGCCTACTTGGTCAGCCGCGATGTAGGCGAATACCGTTACATCCATCGCCCGCAAAAAAACCGACTTCGTGTCGGCTTTTTTGTTTGGGTCGGGACCCGCAATCCCGGTGGGAGCGAATTCATTCGCGAAGACGTCGGTACATCCACTGCATGTGCATCGTCAGAAAACATCGCCTTCCCGACTGAATTCGGTCCCACAGGGTGGGCGCGAGGCCTACTTGATCAACCGCCATGTAAACGGATACCGATACGCCACGCCTTCATTCGCCTTGATGCCGGCAATGATCGTCAGCACCAGTGCGCCGACGCCTACGAGGCCTATCAGCGCGAAGCCGATGACCAGCAGCATCAGAAAGAAGCACGCGACTATGGCTAGCGAAACCGTGATCTGAAAATTCAGTGCTTCCTTGCCGTGAGCATCAATGAACGGATCGGAATCCTTCTTGAGCTGCCACAGAATCAGCGGGCCCAGCAGGTTGCCGAACGGGAAGATCATGCCGAGGAACGCAGCAAAGTGACAGAACATCGCCCATTGGCGAGCTTCCGAGCTGGGTGCTGGAACGGGCATTTGGCTGTCACTCATATTCGTCTCCTGCTGGCTGCTTTGATCAGTCGGCCAGTGCTGCGGTCTGCAGTTCGAACAGTTCGGTCATGCCTTTTTGCGCCAATGCCAGCATGGCGTTGAGCTCTTCAGGCTGGAACGGAGCGCCTTCGGCAGTGCCCTGAACCTCAATGAAGCCGCCCGAGCTGGTCATGACCACGTTGAGGTCAGTCTCGGCTGCTGAGTCTTCAAGATAGTCCAGGTCAAGAACTGGCTCGCCCTGATACATGCCAACCGAAACGGCGGCGATCATTTGCTTGAGCGGGTCGCCGCCTTTGAGGCCGCCACGTTTCTTGATTACTTTCAGCGCATCAACCAGGGCGACCATGGCGCCAGTGATGGACGCTGTGCGGGTGCCGCCATCAGCCTGGATGACATCGCAATCGACGTACAGCGTAACGTCGCCCAGCTTGGACATGTCCAGTGCGGCGCGCAGTGAGCGACCGATCAAGCGCTGGATTTCCAGGGTGCGGCCGCCTTGTTTGCCACGGCTGGCTTCGCGCTGGTTACGCTCGCCGGTTGCGCGTGGCAGCATGCCGTATTCTGCGGTCAACCAGCCTTGGCCCTGGCCTTTGAGGAAGCGAGGTACGCCATTTTCGACGCTGACCGTGCAGATCACTTTGGTGTCACCGAACTCGACCAGCACAGAACCCTCGGCGTGCTTGGTGTAGTTGCGGGTGATGCGGATCGAGCGGAGCTGATCGGCGGCGCGACCACTTGGACGTTTCATCTGGATACCTGTACTGAGACGGAAAACTGCCGAGCATTATAGAGGCGCAAGTCGGCGCTGGGCACATCTAAAACCATTGGATACCAAACCGTTGGGCTGGCAGGGCTCTGATTCAGGCGTTTGCCCGGTTGAGCAAATGCCATGCATCGCATGTCGCATTAGTGGATTGGGGGCAGGGGTCGCACTGCGCTACAATCCTGCGCCTTTACAGACTGCCGTTTTTTCGTGACATCCAGTCATCGCGGATCGCGGCCTATTCTGTTCACCGAATTACAGAGGTATTCCCATGGTCCACAGCATGACGGCTTTTGCCCGGGTCGAACGGGCCAGTACTCAGGGCACACTGAGCTGGGAGCTACGCTCGGTGAATCATCGCTATCTGGAGCCCCATCTGCGTCTGCCGGAGTCCTTTCGCGACCTGGAAAGTGCCATCCGTGAAGCGCTACGCCAGGGCCTGTCCCGCGGCAAGGTGGAATGCACGCTGCGTTTCGTTGAAGAAACCGCTGGCAAGCCGCTGCAGGTTGATCGCGAACGCGCCGGTCAGTTGGTTGCTGCGGCGGAAATCGTTGCCAGCCTGATCAAGCAGCCTGCTGCCTTGAATCCCCTGGAAGTACTGGCCTGGCCTGGCGTTCTGGTGGGTGATGCTGTTGACCCGCAAGCCCTCAACAAAGAAGCCCTGACGCTGTTTAATGAGGCCTTGGCCGAGTTGAAAAACGGTCGCGGTCGCGAAGGTGCCGATCTGGCCAAGCTGCTCAACGAGCGTCTGGACTCTATCACTACCGAGGTTTCGACCCTGAAAAGTCTGGTGCCGCAGATGCTGGCGACCCAGCGTCAGAAGGTGCTGGATCGCTTCGCCGACATGAAGGCCGAGCTTGATCCGCAGCGCCTTGAGCAGGAAATGGTTCTGCTGGCCCAGAAAAGCGATGTGGCCGAAGAACTCGATCGCCTCAACACCCACGTCACGGAAGTGCGTCGCGTGCTCAAGGCAGGCGGTCAGGCTGGGCGCCGGCTGGATTTTCTGATGCAGGAACTCAACCGCGAGGCCAATACCCTCGGCTCCAAAGCTTTCGATCCGCGCAGTACCCAGGCTGCGGTCAACCTCAAAGTGTTGATCGAGCAGATGCGCGAACAAGTCCAGAATATTGAGTAAGGCTAATTTCGACATGACACACAGCACCGGCACCCTCTACATCGTTTCCGCACCCTCGGGTGCAGGCAAGACCAGTCTGGTCAACGCCCTGGTCAACGCGCAGCCGCAGATTCGGGTTTCCGTTTCGCACACCACCCGGGCCATGCGTCCGGGCGAAGTCGACGGCGTGAACTATCACTTTGTTGATCGCGCTGAATTTGTGCGCATGATCGAGCACGGTGATTTTCTCGAGCAGGCGGAAGTTTTCGGCAATATGTACGGCACGTCCCAGAGCCGCTTGCAGCAGACCCTGGACGAAGGTCATGACCTGATTCTGGAAATCGACTGGCAGGGTGCCGAGCAGGTACGCAAGGTCATGCCTGATGCGCGCTCGATCTTCATTTTGCCGCCAACCCAGCAGGCACTGCGTCAGCGCCTGACCAATCGTGGGACGGACAGCGACGAGATCATTGAGGGTCGGATGCGTGAAGCGGTCAGCGAAATGAGCCATTACGCCGAATACGACTACATCGTGATCAACGATGATTTCGCCTCGGCGCTGGAAGATCTCAAAGCGATTTTCCGGGCCAACCTTCTGACGCAGACCCATCAGCAGCAGCGTTTCAGCGGTCTGCTTGAGCAATTACTGGCCTGAAACAGGGGGTTTGAGCGCCACGGGCGGCGAGCTAAATAATACCGCTCGTGGCTTGGCGCTTGAAGCTTATGGCTTGCAGCTTGTAAACTACCGAGTCCGCTCGCCCATCCGGGCATCGCGCATCCGCATTTGCTACGAGGAATACCCATGGCCCGCGTAACCGTTGAAGACTGCCTAGAACACGTGGATAACCGCTTTGAGCTGGTCATGCTCTCTACAAAGCGTGCCCGTCAACTGGCTACCGGCGGCAAAGAACCAAAGCTGGCGTGGGAAAATGACAAGCCTACCGTTATGGCACTGCGCGAAATCGCAGCCGGCCTGATGGATTACGCTGTAATCGCAGAAGCTGAAATCGTTGAAGATGAACCATTGTTCGCGGCGTTCGAAGACGAGTCCAACGAGGCCGTCTAAGCCTATGCCGTGTCGACGTAGTACGGCGCAGGGTAAAAGTCATTGGCAGGGGGTAGCGCCTTGCCGAGCATAGACGCCCTCGCCGATCGTATTTCGACCTATCTCGGCAAGGAACAGGTAAATCTGGTCCGCCGCGCGTATTTCTACGCCGAGCAAGCCCACGACGGCCAGCGCCGTCGCAGCGGTGAAGCTTACGTCACGCATCCTCTTGCGGTGGCGAACATTCTTGCCGATATGCACATGGACCATCAAAGCCTGATGGCTGCCATGCTGCATGACGTCATTGAAGACACCGGTATAGCCAAAGAGGCGCTTTGCGCGCAGTTCGGCGAGACCGTGGCTGAATTGGTCGACGGGGTCAGCAAGCTGACCCAGATGAATTTCGAGACCAAAGCCGAAGCCCAGGCTGAAAACTTCCAGAAAATGGCCATGGCCATGGCGCGCGATATTCGCGTGATCTTGGTCAAGCTCGCTGACCGCCTGCATAACATGCGCACGCTTGAAGTGTTGTCCGGGGAAAAACGCCGACGCATTGCCAAGGAAACCCTGGAAATCTATGCGCCCATCGCCAATCGGCTGGGTATGCACAGCATCCGTATCGAATTCGAAGACCTCGGCTTCAAGGCAATGTATCCGATGCGCTCCTCGCGGATTGGCCAAGCGGTCAAGCGCGCCCGGGGCAATCGCAAAGAGCTGGTCAACAAGATCGAAGATTCCCTGAGCCATTGCCTGGCGGTGGATGAAATCGAAGGCGAAGTCAGCGGGCGGCAGAAACACCTGTACGGCATCTACAAGAAGATGCGCGGCAAGCGTCGCGCCTTCAATGAAATCATGGATGTCTACGCGTTCCGCATCATCGTCGACAAGGTCGACACCTGCTACCGCGTGCTGGGCGCTGTACATAATTTGTACAAGCCCCTGCCCGGCCGCTTCAAGGATTACATCGCGATCCCCAAGGCCAACGGCTATCAGTCGTTGCACACCACGTTGTTCGGCATGCATGGCGTGCCCATTGAAATCCAGATCCGCACCCGTGAAATGGAAGAGATGGCCAACAACGGGATCGCTGCGCACTGGCTGTACAAATCCTCGGATGACGAAGTGCCCAAGGGCACCCACGCCCGTGCTCGTCAGTGGGTAAAGGGCGTGCTGGAAATGCAGCAGCGCGCCGGCAACTCTCTGGAATTCATCGAGAGCGTGAAGATCGACCTGTTCCCGGACGAGGTCTATGTCTTCACGCCTAAAGGCCGGATCATGGAGCTGCCTAAAGGCTCCACGGCGGTCGACTTTGCTTATGCCGTCCACACTGATGTGGGCAACAGCTGCATCGCGTGTCGGATCAATCGTCGACTGGCGCCGCTGTCTGAACCCTTGCAGAGCGGCTCGACTGTGGAGATTGTCAGCGCGCCGGGCGCCCGTCCGAATCCTGCCTGGCTGAACTTCGTGGTCACCGGCAAGGCGCGAACGCACATTCGTCACGCACTCAAGCTGCAGCGTCGCTCCGAGTCCATCAGCCTGGGCGAGCGTCTGCTTAACAAGGTGTTGAACGGCTTCGAAAGCAGTCTGGAAAAAATCCCCGCCGAGCGCGTTCAGCCGGTGCTGGCCGAATACCGGGTCGAGGTCATTGAAGACCTCCTCGAAGATATCGGCCTCGGCAATCGTATGGCGTACGTGGTCGCTCGTCGACTGCTGGGCGAAGGCGATCAGTTGCCTGGCACCGAAGGCCCGCTGGCGATTCGTGGCACAGAAGGCCTGGTGCTCAGTTACGCCAAGTGCTGCACGCCGATCCCGGGCGACCCGATTGTGGGTCATCTATCGGCGGGCAAAGGCATGGTTGTTCACCTGGACAACTGCCGCAATATCAGTGAAATCCGCCATAACCCGGAAAAGTGCATTCAGCTGTCCTGGGCCAAGGACGTTACCGGCGAATTCAATGTCGAATTGCGCGTCGAGCTGGAGCATCAGCGCGGCTTGATCGCCCTGCTGGCCAGCAGCGTCAACGCGGCCGACGGCAACATCGAGAAAATTAGCATGGACGAGCGCGATGGCCGTATCAGCGTCGTCCAGCTGGTGGTCAGCGTGCATGACCGTGTGCATCTGGCCCGAGTCATCCGAAAACTGCGTGCCTTGGCCGGGGTCATTCGAATTACCCGCATGCGTGCGTAGCCAATCATTCAACAGGAGTTCTTCATGACCAAGACCGTAATCACCAGCGACAAAGCCCCTGCGGCCATCGGCCCTTACTCTCAGGCGATCAAAGCTGGCAATACCGTCTACATGTCCGGGCAAATTCCACTCGACCCTAAAACCATGGAACTGGTTGAAGGCATCGAAGCCCAGGTCGTCCAGGTCTTTGAAAATCTGAAGTCGGTTGCCGAAGCTGCGGGCGGTTCGTTCAAGGATATCGTCAAGCTGAACATCTTCCTGACCGACCTGAGCAACTTCGCCACGGTCAACGAAATCATGGGCAAATACTTCGAGCAGCCATACCCGGCCCGCGCCGCCATTGGTGTTGCCGCATTGCCGCGTGGTTCGCAGGTCGAGATGGACGCGATTCTCGTCATCGAATAACACTCCCGCGGGGCTCGCAGCCCCGCTGCAGCTGATTAAGGAAGGACCTGTTATGCGCTTCGCGCTTGCCCTCTCGCTGACGGCCGTTTTTTTGAGCGGCTGTGCCAGCCACGCCGACCGCAATCCTGACGGCACGTGGATCAATCAAGCGGCTATCGAAGCCGCCGTAAAAGGCGACAACCTGCGCCAGGCACTGCTTGCCAACGGCCCGAATCTGGAATGGCAGATCGATACCAAAACCAGCCAGGCCTTGTACTCCAACGGCTTTGAAGTGGGCGAAGGTAAAATCACCAGCGCCGCCGACGGCAAGTTGCGCATCGACTATTACAACTTTGTCGAAGACCTGCAGGTCAAGGGCGACGAACTGGTTCAAGCGGCCAGCGAGTCAGGTCCTGAGCAGCGCTTCGAAAAGCCGAAAACCCCTGCTGCCGAAGGTGCGCCGACTGGTGCCAGTTTCGAAGCTGCGCTGTACAACGCCTACATGGGCGGAAAATGGACCATCGTCAATGGCGATGGCCAGGGCAATACCGTGGAATTCAAGCCGGATGGCAGCATCCAGGGCTTGCCGGATAATGACCGTTACGCGTTGTGCCTGGCTGGCGATTGCGCAGCCATGAGCGGCGAGTACGACAGCATGTGGCTGGAAAAGAATGAGCAGGGCAACCCGTGGATCTTCTCCCGCAAAGGCAAGCAGCTGGAGATTTTCCAGGCCGTCAATGCCGCAGAAGCTGACCAGATGCCAGAGCTCCGCCCAGGCCCGCGCCGCTGGTTGCTTGAGTTGAATTGATCAGCAACACGGTTTTTCTGTAGGAGCTGCCGAAGGCTGCGAATAATGGTGTGTCAGGCATACTGATTTCGCAGCCTTCGGCAGCTCCTACAAGATTTTCGTTTAATCAGCCTTCAGTAACACCTCATACCCTTCCTTATAAGTCGGATACCTCGGCACCCAGCCCAGTGCTTTAGCTCTCGCATTACTGCATCGTTTGCTGCCCGCCCGGCGCACGGCGGCGCCTTCGGCCCAATGCGTCACGCCCAGATACTCGCGGATCCACTGCACGACTTCGGCCAGCGGTACGGGCGCATCGTCCACGCCAATATAGCAATCCTCAAGCGCGACACCCTGAGCGTCTGCCTTCAGCAGCAAAGCCAACAATCCCGCGGCGTCGTCGGCGTGTATCCGGTTGCCATATAAAGGCGGGTCGATTGCCACGCTGTAACCCTGGCGCACCCGATTCGACAGGTCATTGCGGCCGGGGCCGTAAATGCCGGTCAGGCGCACGATGCTCGCCGGCAAGCCGCTGTTCAGCGCCACTTGCTCTGCCTCCAGCATGATTTTGCCCGAGAAGGTGTCGGCTTCCGTTGGCGATGTTTCGTCAACCCACTCCCCGTTTTGCTGGCCATAAACACCGCTGCTGGACACAAAAATGATCCGTTTTGGCTGCTGGCCTCGCTCTTTCAACCACTGAAGCGCCCGCTGCTGGCCTTCGACATACGCGGCCCGATAGCCGGTCTCATCACGCTCGGTGGGCGTGGCGCAATACACCAGATAGTCGATGGCCGTGTTGGGCCAGGTGGCAGGAATGGTCGGGCTGAACAGGTCGCCAGCCACGCCGTTCACGCCATCGGGCAGCAGGGCAGTAGTGCGCCGCAGGCCATGAACCACCCAGCCTGAAGACAGCAGCTGCGTGGCCAGACGACTTCCAATATCGCCGCAGCCAGCGATCAGGACAGAAGGTGTAGACATGATGAACTCCCTACAAACAAGGCGGGTCAGACGGCCACGAAACATGGGCCAAAGCTGACCCGCCAGATGCGTATGATGGAAAAAAAGATACTCTATTACTTTTGTTAACAAGAATTACTTGCAATAATACCGGCCCGTTTGTTCTCCTCCTGACGTCGAACGCATAGCGCGACGTAGCAGAGCGACCCACCTTCTTCTTTACTCAGGTCCGGCCAGCATGACACGTACTACCTCCTCCGCTTCGCCAACCCAGCTACCCAGCCTGCCGCGTGCATGGCGTGGTATCGCAGCACTGCTGCTGAGCCTGATGCTTGCACCTGCTGCTTTCGCTGGTCAGGCTGCTCCCGCTAATCCAGCCGCCGCCCCGGCGCCAGCAACTGCTCCAGCGACGACCACTGCGCCGTCGTCGCAAACCACTGCACCGGTTGCTCAGGAAGGCGCGGCGCCGGTTGAAGGCCCCGCGATTGTCGAGCCCGAGGATAACAGCCTCGGCATGTCCCACGACCTGTCGCCTTGGGGCATGTACCAGAACGCAGACATCATCGTTAAGGCCGTAATGATCGGACTGGCGATTGCGTCGATCATTACCTGGACTATCTGGATCGCCAAGGGTTTCGAATTGCTGGGTGCCAAGCGTCGTCTGCGCACCGAGATCGCCAACCTGAAAAAGGCCCGCACCCTGTCCGAAGCCAGCGAAAGCGCTGCCAAGGAAGGTACGCTGGCCAACCTGCTCGTCCATGACGCCATGGAAGAGATGCGCTTGTCGGTGAACAGCCGCGAGCGTGAAGGCATTAAAGAACGTGTGAGCTTCCGCCTCGAGCGTCTGGTTGCTGCGTGCGGCCGTAACATGAGCATGGGCACCGGCGTTCTGGCCACCATCGGTTCGACTGCGCCGTTCGTAGGTCTGTTCGGTACCGTGTGGGGCATCATGAACAGCTTCATCGGTATTGCCAAAACCCAGACCACCAACCTTGCTGTCGTTGCGCCGGGTATTGCCGAGGCTCTGCTGGCGACGGCACTGGGTCTGGTCGCTGCGATTCCTGCGGTTGTTATCTACAACGTCTTCGCTCGCTCCATCGCCGGTTACAAAGCACAGGTTTCCGATGCGTCGGCACAGGTTCTGCTGTTGGTCAGCCGTGATCTCGATCACCAGCCAACTGCCGACCGTACTCAGTCGCCACACATGGTCAAGGTGGGCTAAACCTTGGGCATGCATCTGAAAGAAGGCGACGACGATCTCGCCGAAAACCACGAAATCAACGTAACGCCGTTCATCGACGTCATGTTGGTCCTGTTGATCATCTTCATGGTGGCAGCGCCTTTGGCGACGGTTGATATCAAAGTCGACCTGCCCGCCTCGACCGCCAAACCGCAGCCCCGGCCCGAGAAGCCGGTCTTCCTTAGCGTCAAGGCCGATCAGAGTTTGTACCTGGGCGACGACAAAGTCGCTCCTGAGCAGTTGGGTCAGATCCTCGACGCCCGAACCAAGGGCAAAAAGGACACCACGATCTTCTTCCAGGCCGATAAAGGCGTGGATTACGGTGACCTGATGGAAGTGATGAATGCCCTGCGCTCTGCGGGCTACCTCAAAGTCGGTCTGGTCGGTCTCGAGACGGTTGGTAAGAAATGATCAGTACGCGCCAAAAACTGACGCGCTATAGCGGTAGTCTGTTGTTGGTGCTGGCCGTGCATGCCATCGCGATCGTGGTCGCACTCCGATGGCCTGCATCCCAGGCCATCGAGTTGCCGCCGGCGGCCATGATGGTGGAGTTGGCACCTGAGCCAGAACCGGCCCCGCCGCCGCCACCGCAAGTGGTTCAGCCGCCTCAACCTCCAGCCCCCGAGGAAGAAATCATTCCCAAGGTGGCTGAAGTCGAAAAGGCAGAGATTGCTGTGCCCAAGCCGGTGGTCAAGCCGAAGCCAAAACCTCAGCCGCCAAAGCCGGTGAAAAAGCCTGAGCCTCCGAAGGATTTACCAGCCGACGAGAAGCAGGTCGATACACCGCCAACGACAGCCAAGGTCGAGAAATCGGCTGCGCCAACGCCACCCAGTCAGCCAGCACCGCCAAGCAATGCGCTGCCAACCTGGCAGGGTGATTTGTTGAAGCATCTGGCCAAGTTCAAGAAGTACCCGGAAGACGCTCGACGTCGCGGCATGCAAGGGGTCGCTCGTCTGCGCTTTGTGGTTGATGCCGATGGCAACGTGCTGTCGTATTCGATTGCAGGCAGTTCAGGCAGTCCATCGCTGGACAGGGCCACCATGGAGATGATCCGTCGTGCCCAGCCATTGCCTAAACCGCCAGCGGAAACGCTGAACAACGGCACTATCGAGATCCTGGCGCCGTTCGTTTATTCACTTGATCGGCGTTAACTCGTAATTTTGATACAACGCAGTTACTTGATAACGTGCGTCTATCGATTGCAGCCGCTATGCTGGGGCCGCAACTTCATGGACGCACGTTATGACTCTCACAGAATTGCGCTACATCGTTACCCTCGCTCAGGAACAGCACTTCGGCCACGCTGCTGAACGCTGTCACGTCAGTCAGCCGACATTGTCGGTGGGCGTCAAAAAGCTTGAAGATGAACTGGGTGTGCTTATTTTTGAGCGCAGCAAGAGTGCCGTGCGTCTGACCCCCGTGGGTGAAGGCATCGTCGCTCAGGCACAAAAGGTTCTGGAACAAGCCCAAGGCATCCGTGAGTTGGCCCAGGCTGGCAAGAACCAGCTGACCGCGCCACTCAAAGTCGGTGCGATCTACACCGTCGGCCCTTACCTGTTCCCGCATTTGATTCCGCAACTGCACCGGGTCGCCCCGCAAATGCCGTTGTATATCGAAGAAAACTTCACTCACGTGCTGCGCGACAAACTGCGTAACGGTGAGCTGGATGCGATCATCATCGCCCTGCCGTTCAATGAAGCCGACGTGCTGACCATGCAGCTTTATGACGAGCCGTTCTACGTCCTGATGCCTGCAGATCACCCATGGACTCAGAAAGAAACCATCGACGCTTCGGCGCTCAACGACAAGAGCCTGTTGCTGCTGGGCGAAGGTCATTGCTTCCGTGATCAGGTCCTTGAGGCTTGCCCGACCCTGACCAAGGGCAGCGAAGGTGCCAAGCACACGACGGTGGAATCCAGCTCCCTGGAAACCATTCGCCACATGGTTGCTTCTGGTCTGGGGATTTCGATCCTGCCGATGTCGGCGGTGGACAGCCATCACTACGCGCCTGGCGTAATAGAAGTGCGTCCGCTGACGCCACCGGTTCCGTTCCGCACAGTAGCGATTGCCTGGCGCGCCAGCTTCCCGCGGCCCAAGGCGATCGAGATCCTCGCTGACTCCGTGCGTCTGTGCTCGGTGGCACGTCCGAAAACCCAAGCGAGCTGAGTGGTCCCATGAGCGAGTTGTCTCAAGTCTCGGTCACCGCGCTGAAGGGTGTCGGCGAGGCCATGGCCGAGAAGCTCGCCAAGGTCGGTCTGGAAAATCTGCAGGACGTACTGTTTCACTTGCCGCTGCGCTATCAGGACCGCACCCGTGTTGTGCCTATCGGTCAGTTGCGTCCCGGCCAGGACGCGGTGATTGAAGGAACGGTCAGCGGCGCTGATGTGGTGATGGGCAAGCGGCGCAGTCTGCTGGTGCGTCTGAACGATGGCACCGGAAGCCTGAGCCTCAGGTTTTATCACTTCAGTAACGCGCAGAAAGATGCGCTCAAGCGCGGCACCCACATCCGCTGTTTCGGTGAGGCCCGGCCCGGCGCATCAGGTCTGGAAATCTATCACCCGGAATACCGTGCGCTGACCGGCAGCGAACCCGCGCCCGTGGAGCAAACGCTCACGCCGATCTACCCCACGACCGAAGGCCTGACTCAGCAGCGCTTGCGCCAGTTGAGCCAGCAAACGCTGACCCTGCTTGGGCCGAAAAGTCTGCCCGACTGGCTGCCTGAGGAGCTCGCCCGGGATTATCAGCTTGCGCCGCTGGATGATGCGATTCGCTATCTGCACCATCCGCCTGCAGACGCCGATGTTGAAGAGCTCGCCCTCGGCCATCACTGGGCCCAGCATCGGTTGGCGTTTGAAGAGCTGCTGACCCATCAGCTTTCCCAACAGCGTTTACGCGAAAGCCTGCGTTCGCAGCGTGCTCCGGCGTTGCCGCTGGCCAAGAAGCTTCCGAAGCAGTTTCTCGCTAATCTTGGCTTCCCGCCCACCGGAGCCCAGCAGCGTGTTGGCAAGGAAGTGGCCTACGATTTGAGTCAGCCGGAGCCCATGCTGCGTTTGATTCAGGGCGATGTGGGCGCGGGCAAAACCGTGGTTGCTGCCCTGGCCGCGCTTCAGGCGCTGGAGGCTGGTTACCAGGTCGCGCTGATGGCACCGACCGAGATTCTTGCCGAGCAGCACTACATCAACTTCAAGCGCTGGCTGGAACCACTGGGCATTGAAACTGCCTGGCTGGCGGGCAAGCTCAAGGGCAAAGCTCGGGTCAGCTCGCTGGAGCAGATCGCGGGCGGCACGCCCATGGTGGTCGGCACTCATGCGCTGTTCCAGGACGAAGTGCATTTCAAGAATCTCGCCTTGGTGATTATCGACGAGCAGCACCGCTTCGGTGTGCAGCAACGTCTGGCCCTGCGCAAGAAAGGCGTTGGTGGCCTGATGTGTCCGCACCAGTTGATCATGACCGCCACACCGATTCCACGCACGCTGGCGATGAGCGCCTACGCGGATCTGGATACGTCAATCCTTGATGAGCTGCCGCCCGGACGTACCCCGGTCAACACAGTGCTGGTGGTCGACTCCCGGCGCATCGAAGTGATTGAGCGCGTGCGTGCGGCCTGTGCCGAAGGTCGGCAGACTTATTGGGTCTGCACATTGATCGAAGAGTCCGAAGAGCTGACGTGTCAGGCGGCGGAAACGTCCTTCGAAGAGTTGACCAGTGCATTGGGTGAATTCCGCGTTGGCTTGATTCACGGACGCATGAAGCCGGCTGAAAAGGCTGCTGTCATGGCCGAGTTCAAGCAGGGTGCGCTGCAATTACTGGTGGCGACGACCGTGATTGAGGTTGGCGTGGACGTGCCCAATGCCAGCCTGATGATCATTGAGAACCCTGAACGACTGGGGCTGGCTCAACTGCACCAGCTGCGCGGCCGGGTCGGACGTGGCAGCGCCGTCAGCCATTGCGTGCTGCTTTACCATCCTCCGCTTTCGCAAATAGGCCGCCAGCGGTTGGGCATCATGCGTGAAACCAATGATGGTTTCGTGATTGCCGAGAAGGATCTGGAATTGCGCGGCCCCGGCGAGATGCTGGGCACCCGGCAAACCGGGCTGCTGCAATTCAAAGTGGCCGACCTGATGCGCGACGCAGACCTGTTGCCTGCCGTACGTGATGCGGCTCAAGCCCTGATCGAACGCTGGCCGCAACATGTCAGCCCGCTCCTGGAGCGCTGGTTACGTCACGGCCAGCAATACGGCCAGGTGTGATGCAAATCGTCGCTTTGATGATCGCATCACACCGGAAACATCCAAGCTGGTTATACTTCAGCGACTGTAGGAAATTGGATACCCGTCATGACAGAAGTTGCCCACGTCGATGAAGCGCCTCACGCCCCGTCCGTCATTCGGCAGTTGCTTGGCAAACTAGCGATCAGCTACCGCGAGGTCGATGAATCCCCGCACCTGCCAGCAGCACGAAGAGTCCAGGCCGTCCTGGTCGAGGATGCCGTTGGCGCACTTCTGATCCTTTTCCCGCAAAGCCAATTGCTGGACCTCAGCCGCATCACTGAGCTGACCGGTCGCAAGCTGGTGGCCGTGCCGCACTCGCGCATGCTGAAGATGCTGGCCAAGCACAGCCTGCAAGTGCTGCCGGGCTTGCCTGCCCTGACCAGCTCGCCGTGCCTGTACGATGATCGTTTGCTGCAAGAGCCTTCGGTGCTGATAGGCTCGGGTGAGCCCGGCGTCTTGCTGGAAATCAGCAGCGACGACTTCAAGACCATGTTGAACAAGGCCAGCGCCGCTCATTTTGGTGAGCTGCTGAGCACTATTCATCCCAACCTCGATCGTCCTGATGATGATCGCGAAGAAATTACTCAGGCCATGCAAGCCTTCACGGCGCGCCGTATCCAGCAGCGTCTGGAAGCGACCCTGGAAATCCCGCCGCTGGCCGAAACCGCGCAGAAGATCATCAAGCTGCGGGTCGATCCCGATGCGACCATTGATGACATTACCGGCGTTGTCGAGACCGATCCGGCGCTGGCTGCTCAAGTCGTGAGCTGGGCGGCATCGCCTTACTACGCGTCGACCGGCAAGATCCGCTCGGTTGAAGACGCCATCGTGCGCGTGCTCGGGTTTGATCTGGTCATCAATCTGGCGCTGGGCCTGGCGTTGGGCAAAACCCTCAGTCTGCCCAAGGACCACCCGCAACAGACCACGCCTTACTGGCAGCAGTCGATTTATACCGCCGCTGTCATTGAGGGCCTGACCCGTGCGATGCCTCGCGCGCAACGCCCGGAAGCGGGCCTGACGTACCTGGCGGGTCTGCTGCATAACTTCGGTTATTTACTGCTGGCCCACGTGTTCCCGCCGCATTTCTCGCTGATCTGCCGCCAGCTCGAAGTTAACCCGCACTTGCATCACAGCTTTGTGGAGCAACATTTGCTGGGGATCAGCCGTGAGCAGATGGGCTCTTGGTTGATGCGCTACTGGGACATGCCGGATGAGTTATGCACAGCCCTGCGCTTCCAGCACGACCCAACTTATGACGGAGAGCACAGCGCCTACGCCAACCTGGTTTATCTTTCGGTACGTCTGCTACGCCAGAACGGCATCGGTTCGGGTCCCAAGGAAGATATCCCCGACGAGCTGTTCGCCCGCTTGAGCCTGAGCCGCGAAAAAGCAGAAGAGTCAGTGCGCAAGGTGCTTGAAGCCGAAGTGCTGCTACGGGAACTGGCTTCGCAGTTTTCTAGCTGATTCCTGTAGGAGCGCGCTTGCCTGCGACCGACCCGGACAGTCAGCTGACATCTTCGTCGACTGACCTGACGCTATCGCGGGCAAGCGCGCTCCTACAGTTAATATTCACCTTACACGCTCAATATTGAGTATTGCTCCAACAGGTTCTTGTCAAACTGTCTCCTCCGCCTCCCCAGGCAACTGCTCATCCAGGTGCAGCCACGGCAGGCGATTGTCCGTCCAGATATGGCGGTCCGCAGGTGCCAGCTCGGGTTGATCGAAGGTGGCGACGGTGACGTCTATCTCTTCCGGGCTGTTGCGCGAGAGCAGAGCCAGTTGCGCCCCGCAGTTATTGCAGAAGTAGCGCACACAGGTCGGGCCGGAGTCGTAGGTCGCGGGGCTGCCCTCGGTCCATTCGAACGAACTGACCGGCACTGAAATCCAGGTCATGACAATGCCGCCCGACGTGCGACGGCATATGGAACAGTGACAGTGAGCGATGTCTTGCAGTGGCGCATCGAACTGATAACGCAGGTTGCCGCAATGGCATCCGCCGGTAGTGATCTGGCCCATATCCCTTTTCCCTTGTGCTAGACGTGCTGATGGAGTTCTGACCGTTCAGGCTCGCATTCGTCATTAAAAACTAACGCTCAAAGGTTTCAGCGGCGAAAGCTGAATGAAAGCTTGGCCGATTAGGATCAGCTCACCGCCGGCAACAGACCGGTCAGCCACATGTGCGTTTCACAACGTACTAAGGCCCAGTTAACAACAACAAATGGTGACCCTGATGTGCTCTAGTGCCTTGCTGCATTCCCCGCTTTCGCCCCCACTCCCTGCGCCGCTCTTTTTGAGCTGATTAGCCTTTCGCCTTAGCCAATCGCGTACCGCCTGGAGTATTTACTATGTTGACCTTCCTCGGCTTTGCCATGGTCATTGCTTTCATGTACCTGATCATGAGCAAGCGCCTTTCCGCGCTGATTGCCCTGATTCTGGTGCCGATCCTGTTCGCCATCTTCGGCGGTTTCGCTACCGAAATCGGCCCGATGATGCTGGCTGGTATCACCAAGCTTGCGCCAACCGGCGTCATGCTGATGTTCGCCATTCTGTACTTCGCCTTGATGATCGACTCGGGTCTGTTCGACCCGGCCGTGCGTCAGATTCTGAGGTGGGTCAAAGGCGACCCGATGAAAGTATCGGTGGGCACTGCGGTGCTGGCACTGGTGGTTTCTCTGGACGGTGACGGCGCAACGACCTACATGATCTGCGTCGCAGCCATGCTGCCGCTCTACAGCCGTATCGGCATGAGCCCGCGGATCATGGCCGGCCTGATCATTCTGGCAGGCGGCATCATGAACATGACCCCATGGGGTGGGCCGACCGCCCGCGCAGCCAGTGCGCTGCATGTGGAAGCATCCGATATTTTCGTACCGATGATTCCTGCCATGTTCGCCGGTGTGGTTGCACTTCTGTTGATCGCCTACTTCTATGGCAAGCGTGAGCGCGCTCGCTTGGGCGAGCTCCATCTGCAGGGCGATGAAGCCGATCACAGCGAAATCAGTGTTTCGCAGTTTCCGGATGCCCGTCGTCCGAAGATGATCTGGTTCAACGGTGCGCTGACTCTGTTGCTGATGATCTCTCTGATCATGAGCGTGTTGCCGCTGCCAGTCCTGTTCATGATTGCGTTCAGTATCGCGATGATCATCAACTACCCGAACATGCAGGATCAGAAAGATCGTGTGGCAGCTCACGCTGGTAGCGTGCTGTCAGTGGTCGGCCTGATTTTCGCCGCAGGTATCTTTACCGGCATTCTGACCGGCACCGGCATGGTTGATGCCATGTCCAAGAGCCTGTTGGCAGTGATTCCGGACGCAATGGGCCCGTACCTTGCGGTCATTACTGCTCTGGTCAGCATGCCGTTCACCTTCTTCATGTCCAACGACGCGTTCTACTTTGGCGTGTTGCCGGTACTGACTGAAGCGGCTGCTCACTACGGTATTTCGCCGGTGGAAATGGCCCGTGCCTCCATCGTCGGTCAGCCGGTTCACTTGCTCAGCCCGCTGGTTCCTTCGACTTACCTGCTGGTAGCTCTGGCCGGTATCGAATTTGGTGATCACCAGCGCTTCACCTTGAAGTGGGCAGTTCTGGTTTGCCTGTGCATAATGGTCGCCGCTTTGCTGATGGGGATCTTTCCTTTCTACAGCAGTCTATAAAGTCGGCTCACTTGTTTTGCGGCCCATGCCCCGGTCTTCATCGTCGGGTCTGGGCCGCAAAAGTTTAAACGCTCAAAGGATTACAAAATGGAATGGCTGACCAATCCTGAAATATGGATTGCTTTCTTTACCCTGACTGCCCTGGAAATCGTCCTGGGCATCGACAACATCATCATGATCTCGATTCTGGTCAGCCGCATGCCCAAGCATATGCAGGCGCGCACCCGGATTTTCGGTCTGGCGCTGGCCATGGTCACGCGCATACTGTTGCTGCTGTCGATCACATGGGTCATGCGTCTTACCGCTGACCTGTTCGTCGTCATGGGCCAGGGGATTTCGGGTCGCGACCTGATCCTGTTCTTCGGTGGTCTGTTCCTGCTGTGGAAAAGCTCGCAAGAGATCTACCACGGTCTGGAAGGCGAAGAAGAGTCGACAGACGAGCCGGGTGGCAAAGGTGGCAAGTTCATCTACACCATCATCCAGATTGCGATCATCGACATCGTGTTCTCGCTGGACTCAGTGATCACTGCTGTCGGCATGGTGTCCCACGTGCCGGTCATGGTTGCGGCCATCGTGGTTGCCGTTCTGGTGATGATGTTGTGCGCAGGCACCATCAGCGACTTCATCGAGAAGCACCCATCGTTGAAGATGCTGGCGCTGTCGTTCCTGATCGTTGTCGGTACCGTATTGATCGCCGAAGCGTTCGACGTGCATGTGCCTAAAGGCTACGTGTACTTCGCTATGGCGTTCTCGCTTGCTGTTGAAGCGATCAACATCAAAATGCGCGTTGCGCATGCGAAGAAGAAGGCGCAAAGCGACCCTGTAAAACTGCGTAAGGACGTTCCGGGCCAGTAAGCCGGTGTGTCACTGAAAAAAGGGGCGCACTGATGCGCCCCTTTTTTTGCCTGCAATCGCAGTTCGTGCAGTGTAAATGCGGTTCTGGTGGGAGCGAATTCATTCGCGAAGGGGCGATTACAGATGATAAATATCCATCGGATGTACCGGCCTATCGCGAATGAATTCGCTCCCACAGGGATCGTGTTCTTTTTTTGCCTGCAATCGCAGTTCGTGCAGTGTAAATGCGGTTCTGGTGGAGCGAATTCATTCGCGAAGGGGCAATTACAGATGATAAATATCCATCGGATATACCGGCCTATCGCGAATGAATTCGCTCCCACAGGGATCGCGTTCTTTTTTTGCCTGCAATCGCAGTTCGTGCATTGTAAATGCGGTTCTGGTGGGAGCGAATTCATTCGCGAAGGGGCGATTACAGATGATAAATATCCATCGGATATATCGGCCTATCGCGAATGAATTCGCTCCCACAGGGATCGCGTTCTTTTTTTGCCTGCAATCGCAGTTCGTGCAGGGTAAATGCGGTTCTGGTGGGAGCGAATTCATTCGCGAAGGGGCGATTACAGATGATAAATATCCATCGGATATACCGGCCTATCGCGAATGAATTCGCTCCCACAGGGATCGTGTTTCCTTGCACGCAAATGTAGATGGCTGATTTATTACATATTTGTTTCAATGGCTGGATGCCAATCATTGTTGGCATTTAAGTCAAAGGCCGACTAAAGGTTAGTAAGGCCTGGCAAGCGCGACATTCGCTGCACCTTCAATTCATTGCCCGTATGGGCACACTTCAGGGGGCTTTCCGTATGCTGACCCTGCTCGATTTGCTTTCGGCCGTGGCCTTGCTGATCTGGGGCACTCACATTGTTCGTACCGGCATTTTGCGCGTGTACGGCGCGCAGTTGCGTCAGGTCATCAGTCAGAACATGTCCAAGCGTCCGCTGGCGTTTATCGCCGGCATTCTGGTGACCGCGGTTGTGCAGAGCAGCAACGCCACCGCCATGCTGGTGACTTCATTTGTCGGTCAGGGCCTCATGGCGCTGACGCCTGCCCTGGCAATCATGCTGGGCGCGGATGTCGGCACGGCCTTGATGTCGCGCATCCTGACGTTCGATTTATCCTGGCTGTCGCCGCTGCTGATTTTCCTGGGCGTAGTGTTCTTTCTGTCTCGCAAGCAGACCCGTCTAGGTCAGATGGGGCGCGTTGCCATTGGCCTTGGGCTGATTGTGCTGGCGCTGCAACTGATCGTCGCCGCCGCCGCCCCGATTACTCAAAACGCTGGCGTGAAAGTACTGTTTGCTTCGCTCACCGGCGATTTGTTGCTGGATGCGCTGGTGGGCGCGCTGTTCGCGATGATTTCCTACTCCAGTCTGGCCGCCGTGCTGCTGACCGCAACGCTGGCAGGCGCTGAAATCATCAGCTTGCCGGTGGCTATCGGCCTTGTGATCGGCGCCAACATCGGCAGTGGCATGCTGGCCTTCCTGAGCACCAGCATGCAGAACGTTGCCGGTCGCCAAGTGGCCTTGGGCAGCTTGCTGTACAAATTGTTTGGCCTGCTGCTGGTCATTCCGGTGCTCGACCCACTCGTACGCTGGATCGACAGCCTGGGCTTCAGCCCGCAAGACATGGTCATTGGCTTCCACCTGGTCTACAACACCGCCCGCTGTCTGATCATGCTGCCCACCGTCGGCCCGATGGCGCGGCTGTGTTCGGTCATCTTGCCGGAGCGTCCCGAGGTCAACGGGCTGGCCAAGCCGCGCCATCTGGACCTGACAGCCCTGTCTACGCCTAGCCTTGCGTTGGCGAATGCCGTGCGGGAAACCCTGCGCATGGGTGACCTGATTGAAGGCATGCTCGGCTCGATGCTGGAAGTCCTGCGCGGTACGCAAACGTCCATGACTCAGGAAATGCGTCGCCTCAACGATGACGTCGAAGCGCTGTACAGCGCGATCAAGCTTTATCTGGCGCAGATGCCCCGGGAGGACCTCGGTGAGCAGGACAATCGGCGCTGGGCGGAAATCATCGAGCTGACCATCAACCTGGAACTGGCTGCCGGATTGATCGAACGCATGCTGCGCAAAATCCAGCAGCAGAAAACCTCCCAGCGTCGCTCCTTCTCCGAGGTCGGCCTGGAAGAGCTGGCGGGCCTGCAATCGCAGTTGCTGGCCAACCTGCGTCTGGGTTTGTCGGTGTTCCTCAGCGGTGATCCGGAAAGCGCTCGCCAGTTGCTACGTGAAAAGCGCCGCTTCCGCGCTCAGGAGCGTCGCCTGGCCCATGCCCACGTCAGTCGCCTGCAACGCAAAGTGGTGCAGAGCCTTGAAACCAGTTCGCTGCACCTTGAACTGATTGCCGACATGAAACGCCTCAACTCCCTGTTTTGCAGCAGCGCCTACGCCGTGCTGGAAACCGCCGACACCGGCGCATTGTCCAGCGAAAGCGAGCCAGAGCAGCCCGCGTAAAAGTGGTGATGTGAACGTACCGGGCACATCGAAGTCTGTTAGACATACCGATCCGCAAGGAAGCAATGTTTTATGCGTTGCCTGCTGTTCGCTTGTCTGTTTCTGATCGCACTGCCTTCCTCCGCTCTCGACCGTTTTCAGGTCGAGGGCTATATGCTGCCCAACGGTTTGCAACTGCTGCTCAAGCCGGGCTATGAAAAAGGCCACGTGGCCATTCGATTGGTGGTCGGCATTGGTTTCGATGACTTCCCGTGTGAAGACAAAGAGCTGCCGCATTTGCTGGAGCATTTGCTGTTCAGCGGTATCGACGATGCGGGTGAAGGAGGGCTGGAAGAGCGCATGCAGGCGCTGGGTGGCGACTGGAATGCGTTCACCAGCAACACCGACACCACATTCGTGATCGAGGCTCCGGCGCAGAATCAGCGCAAGGTGCTGGACCTGCTGCTGGACGTGCTGACCAAGACCCACTTCGATCAGCCCGATCTGGATACCGTCAAACGTATCGTCGAGCGCGAAGATGGCGGCCATTACTCGCACCTGCAACGCTGGCTGGATCGCAAGGATCTGGGTCACAACGCCAGCAGCCAGTTGGCGGTGGAGATGGGCCTCAAGTGCGCCGAGCGCCCTCAGGTCGATCACATCACACTGGATCAGGTTCAAGAGGTGTTCAGCTCCTGGTATGCGCCGAACAACATGACGCTGATCGTGGTCGGCGATCTGGACCGGCTGTTGCCGAGCTATCTGGAGCGTACGTTCGGTGAGCTCGATGCGCTTGATCCCATCGACCATCCTCCGTTGGCCGAGCCCAATGACGCGGCTGAAAAAGACCGTACCTTGATTCGTGGAACGCTGGGCGACGCTGCGCGGCTGCATCTGATATTCAACGAGCCGCTGCTGGACGATCAGCATGATGAAACGCTGGAGCTCGTCAGCGACTACCTTGAATGGGCGCTCTACAGCGACCTGCGCCTCAAGCACGGTTTGTCTTACGGTCCGTGGGTCGACCGGGAGGTCTTCGGCGGCACGGGCTTCATGAGTCTGAATGCCGACCTTGAGCGTGACGACGTTGATCAAGCCAAGGAATACGTCCGCGCAATGCTCGACCGTCTGCAAGTGGACGGCCTGGATCCGGCGGCATTCGCCCGGATCAAACAAGCCACCATCGCCAAACAGGCCTGGGCCGTGCAGGGCAATAGCGCCCTGGCGGACTATTACTGGGGCGCGCTCAACGATTACGAGAAAGGCCGGTTTGCTGATCCGGTCAAGCGTTACAAAGCCGTCAGCCTCGACAGCGCCAATCGCGCGCTGCGCGAATTGCTCAAGCAGAAGAGTTATTGGCGCACCGAGCAGTCGTTGCTGAGTTACGACAGTGCGTTCTGGCTGACGACGGCAGTGGTGGGCTTACTGGTGTTGCTGGTGGGATGGCGCGTTAACAGCTATCGCCGTAAACGCCGATGATCATATTTGTAGGAGCTGCCGAAGGCTGCGAATGCGTTTTCCCAGAAGACCGCTTTCGCAGCCTTCGGCAGCTCCTACAGAGGGCGGCGTTTAACTCTCAATCATTCAATGAATTCACTGGCAGCGCTGTTATCCTGCTGACCCTTTTTCCACACCATCAAGTGAATCGCTGAAATGCCTCAATGGAAATCCCTGATCGTCCGCATCGTTGAACTGATGAAGCGTTATCCGGGGCTTATTGCGGCGGGTGGTTTCGTTTCGGGTATCGCCAGCTTCATTCTGGTGGACCGTCAGGAAGGCCTGGCAACCTGGATCGCCGTGGTAATGCTGCTCAGCTGGCTGTGGCTGATGGTCGAAGGCAGCGCCATGGTGCTGTTCACCAAGGTTTTCAAACGCAGAATTCCCGAAGGAATACTGCGTTACGGCACGCAGATGATTCACCAGGAAAGCCTGTTCTTCGTTCTGCCGTTCTTCTTCATTACCACTACATGGAACAGCGCCCAGGCGATTTTTACCGGGATGCTGGGTGCGGCCGGTCTTATCTCCATCATTGATCCGCTGTACTACAAATGGCTTGCCCCTCGGCGCTGGCTGTTCATGGCCTTGCACACCCTGACCCTGTTCGCTGCCTTGCTGACCGCCCTGCCGATCATCCTGCACCTGACCACCGCCGAGAGTTACAAGCTGTCGCTGGGCATCGCGATGCTGCTGTCATTCCCCAGCCTGATATCGAGTTTCCCGGTCACCAGTTGGCGGCGCGGCGTGGGCGTGGTGGTCATGATCCTGGCAATCGGCGGTGCAGGCTGGCTGCTGCGTTCATGGGTGCCGCCCGCGACGCTGTGGCTGACCGAAGTAGCGGTCAGCATCGACTTTGATAACAAGAACCGTACGCCGGGGGACAGCGTCACCCAGGTCAGCGCTAATCAGGTACGGAACAGTGGTTTGTATGCGTACACCTCGATCAATGCGCCGCGTGGTCTGGATGAGCGGATTTACCACGTGTGGCGACACAACGGCAAAGAAGTCGACCGGATTGCGCTGGATATCCATGGTGGCCGTAAAGAAGGCTACCGAGCGTGGACCCACAAGCGCAATTTCCCACAGGACGCGGTGGGCAAATGGCAGGTGAGGGTGCTGACTGAAGACGGACAGATGATCGGCGTGCTGCGTTTTGAAGTGACCGAGGCTGATCAGGCGCCTGTCACTCGACCTTCTGGCCGGATAATCCGTCTCAAGCCGGGTGGCGATGACAGCAACAGCGGGGCTGATGAGCCTGCGCCGCAGGGGTCAGAGCCCGAGGCAAAAGAGCCTGAAAAGGCTCAGCCTGAGGCGGCTGAGCCTGACGTCAAACCTGAAGCTGCCGAGCCCGCCGCTCAGTAACCCTGAGACTTACTGCGCGGTTGCGCCGAAGAACCAGTAAGTGACCATGATTGCCGCGATCACGCCGGCGAGCTCGGCCAGCAGCGCGCAGCCCACGGCGTGGCGTGCGCGCTGGATGCCAACGGCACCGAAGTACACCGCCAGCACGTAGAACGTGGTTTCGGTACTGCCCTGAATCGTCGCGGCAGCCAGCGCTGCAAAGCTGTCTACGCCTTGAGTCTGCATGGTTTCGATCAGCAGCGCCCGAGCGGCACTGCCCGAGAACGGCTTGACCATGGCAGTCGGCAACGCATCGACAAAGCGTGTGTCCACCCCCAGCCACTGAACCAGATGACGAATACCTTCCAGGCCCATATCCAGCGCGCCGGAAGCACGCAGCACGCCGACCGCACAGAGCATCGCTACCAGATAGGGCAACAGGCCTTTGGCGACGTCA
Source organism: Pseudomonas quasicaspiana (assembly GCF_021147825.1). Lineage (NCBI taxonomy): Bacteria > Pseudomonadati > Pseudomonadota > Gammaproteobacteria > Pseudomonadales > Pseudomonadaceae > Pseudomonas > Pseudomonas quasicaspiana. The sequence continues at coordinate 48,302 of NZ_JAGTPI010000028.1, read as the reverse complement.
AAACCTTCCTTCGCGCCTTCGACAAACGCCTCATAGACCTGCACCTTGCGTAACGCACCGATCACCAGAAACATAATGATCAGGCCGAACAGCGTCAGGTTGCCGAGGATAGAAGAGAGGCCGGCCAATGCCGCTGCTGACATGGTTGCCAGTAACGCCATAAAACCGCCGAGAAGCAGTGCGCCGGGGATCAGGTAGGCCAGCACGACCGGGTCCCACAGCCGCAGGCGCTGCATGAACGCCACCGACAACAGGCCGACGATCGTCGAGGCGCTGGTCGCCAGAAGAATTGGCAAGAACACCAGCGTCGGGTCGAGGGCGCCTTGCTGTGCGCGGTACATGAAAATCGAAACAGGCAGCAACGTCAGCGAAGACGCGTTGAGTACCAGAAACAGAATCTGCGCGTTACTGGCCGTGGTCTGGCTGGGGTTGAGCTCTTGCAGCGAGCGCATGGCCTTGAGGCCGATAGGCGTTGCCGCGTTATCCAGGCCCAATGCGTTGGCAGCGAAGTTGAGGGTGATCAGGCCAAGGGCAGGGTGGCCCGCAGGGACTTCCGGCATCAGGCGCAGAAACAGTGGGCCCAAGACTTTTGCCAGCCAGTCGACAATCCCGGCTTTCTCCGCAATCCGCAGAAAACCCAGCCACAGCGTCAGCGTGCCGAACAGCAGCACCATGACTTCAACCGACAGCTTGGCCATGGCAAAGATGCTTTCGACCATGGCCGCAAAAATGCCGGCGTTACCGCCAATCAGCCACTGGCCAAATGCGGAGATTGCCGCAATCAGAAAAAAACCGAGCCATAGAGCGTTAAGCATTCACAAGTCCCCCGCAAGATGCCGCGATGATAGCGGTGCGAGGGCAAACAACAAACCCTGGAGAGGTCAGGATAAATCTGAAAGAGCCCCACATATGTCCCTGAACCAGGCTTTCGTGCAATAAACGTGTAACCCTGTGGGAGCGAATTCATTCGCGAAAGCGGTGTGTCAGCCCCGGATATTTTTCAGGACTGCCGCCTTCGCGAATGAATTCGCTCCCACGGGAAATACCATTTCAATTCGGGTGGCGAAGAGCCGCCCCTTTTTACTCAGCGCAAAATCTTCGGCGCTTCATCCCGTGGCAGGTTGTTTTGCTGCACCGGCTGGCCGGTGTATTCCACTTCACCACGCAATTGCTCGCGCAGTTGACGGGCCACATCGACACCGATTGACCGAGACACGTCGCGCACAACGCGGGGGCGATTCAGAGAGACTTTAACGTCGCGGCTGTTGAACAGTTTGGTGTCCTGCCCTTCGCCCATGGCCGTAAACGCCGAGCTGATCTCGTAGGTACGGGTATTGATCAAACTGAAATCAGCCACCAGCGTCAGGCCAAGAATCGCCGAATAACTGTTGGTGTTCGCCAGTTCGCCGATGTCCTGCTGGAAATCGATATCCGACACGGTTCCGAACAGCACGTAATCCGCGCCCTTGAAGCTGCCGCTCTTGATACGCTTGATGACGTCATAAACGTCTTCTTTGGATTGGGCGGTGTACGGCGTGCCTTGCACCAGCTGGAACATGCCGGACTTGATGATCTCGCCCTTGATATCGCCGCTGAATTTGCGCAGCTCGCCCTGTTCGATGTAGCTGTAACGCGCTTCATATTCGTCGTAGCTGGAAGAGCCACTGGCGCTGTAGCGGTTGGCTTGCAGGTTGCTCTTGGCTGAGACGGTGTGGATATAAGCTTCCACGCGTTCCTGAAAAGCCAGGTCAGCCACAGCGATTTTCGGTGCGGCCTGAACGCCAAAGGCGCACATCAGGCCGAAGATGCCAATCCATGCACGCATTGGTTAACGCTCCGTGGTTTTGCGGATTTCTTTTTCGTCCATCCATTCAGCCAGACCGCTTTCGACGTCGATCAGTTGCAGGCTGAATTTATAGAAGACGTCCTTGTAGTCAGCGCTGCGCTTGACGATGGAGCTGATCGAGCCTTCGAGGCGGTACTTGGCAGCAACCATGTTGCCGGTTTTGCTGACCGTCGACTTCTTGTACAGACCGCTCTGGTTTTGCAGTTTGAGCTGATCAACCTGGCTCTGCATTTCAGTGTTGTCGCTGGCAAAGCGGGCGGTGCCGGACTTCATCAACTGGGTCTTGATCGACGTGGTGATTTCACGCGTATCGATGTACTCGCTGGTCTTGTTCTTTACGTCGTAAACCTGAACCACCGGACGACCCTGCAAGATCCCGGATTGAGCCAGGGAGCGGGTCATGGACTCGGCGATCATTTGCAGATCGGTGGAGCCAAATTCGTTGGTGATGGTTTCTACAGCTTTGGTATCGCCGTAACTGATGTTCTTGCTGCCCAGCGATGGCGAGTTGTTGGCGCAACCGGTAACCAGCAGGCCGAAAGCGGCGATGGAGCAAAGGCGAATAAACATGCGGTAGTTCTCTTCAACTGAACAAATGAGGGAGGGGCTCAAGGCGTTTTGACTTCGAGGCGAAAGTCAGTGGCTTTCGGCGTCGGCGCAATGGCGGGCAGGTAGGTAGTCTGGGTGCCGTACAACGTCGTACTTTTCCACACCTCTGCATCGGCTACGGGAAAGCCATCGTTACCCAGCCAGGCGAAGCGGTAATACATCTGTTTGTTGTAGCTGCTGGTGTTATTGAGTTGCACGTTAACGGTCAGAAACCCGTTTTCGCGAGCCACCCGCATAGCGCCGACTTCGATGTTCTTCATGTTACCCAGCGACATCACTTTGCTTGCAGCACTGCCGGGAGCTGGCTGTGGTGGTGTGGCGCATCCGGCGAGCAGGGTCAGCGCAATGACGCCGAGAATCTTGATACGCATCGGGTTCTCCATTCAGGGTTGTTTAGTGGTCGCGATGGCTTGTGGCGCCGACAATGGCGTTACCTGAGCCATCAGGCCATCGGTGTAAACCTGATTGCCAATTGCACGCAGTGCGACGACTTGATAGCGCTGATCGACCTTCACCTGGACGTGAGTGCCTCCCGTACTAGAAGGCAGAATCACGGTGTGCGTGCCTTGTGGCAGACGCAGGCGAGCAACTTGTGTGTTGTCCGGCAGGGTTCGCCAGGTGCGGGTATCTGCACCCTCGGTAATGGCTGAGGCGATACCCACGGCCAGACCGGCTAGGGGGTTCACATCATTGATCTGTTTTTGCGCCACGCCGCGAGTGATTGCACGAACTGTGGTACGCAGGATGATGCCTGGCATGTCGTCACGCAGGGCGCGGCGAGACATGTCTGTGGTGCTGTTGAGCTTGGTCAGATTAATCTGCTGGCCGTCGAGGCCAATCTGGGTGAAGGCTGCGGTCGTGGTATCCGGCTTGATCACCGGGAACGACAGTGGAGTAATCACTAGATTGCCACTGATGGGCAGGGGCAGCGGAATACGTACCGAATCGCGAGCGGGAGCGAAGCCGCTTTGTACGACGATTAATACTTCGCTGTAGCCATCTTTGCTTTCATTGCCATCAAGCTTGAGCAGCGCTTCATCCAGCAATGGCGTGTTGGGGCGTAGTTCTGCTGCCTTGCGATAACCCGGCGCAGCGAGGCCTTTTTCGCCCATGGCCTCATAGACAAAACCCGACAGGTAATGACTGAAAGCACTCTGATAGCTGTTCTTGAGGCCGACAACTTCAGGCGCATCAAGTGAGGATACCGGGTAGCCCTTCAAGTCCTTGAACCGGGTTTTTACGCCCTTGTTCTCGGCTTCCTCTTCGCTCTTGAGATATTCCTTGTCACGCAGTTCGGCGATCACCGCTTCACGTTCGTGAGTTTTTTTGATCTCGACGCGAGCGCCTTCGAAGTCATTCTTCGCCAGCAGGTTCAGGGCCATCTGTGTGGTCAGCATGACCTTTTCGTAGTCGTAGCCTTCGTAGCGACGCACCTTGTCGTTGATCAGAAAACTGCCGAACTGAGCGAGGTACTTATCGGTGTCGAGCTTGACCGACTCTTCCCACTGGTAAACCACGTTGTCGGCGGAACGCCACGCGGCCTGGCTGCCAGCAAGGTCGCCTTTGGCGCGCAGTAATTCGCCTTTCTCGAAATAGTAGAGCAGGTCCTTGTCGGCGCTGGTGTTGTTCTTTTCCAGTACGCCCAACGCGCCGTCAACGTTACCGCTGGCCAGTTGCAGGTTGGTTTCTTTGAGTTCGGTATCGTAGCTACGGAAGGCAGAGCAGCCTGCCAGTTGTACTGCGGCGAACAGCACGAGCGCAGTCAAGGCACGAGAAGACATGAGGCGTTCATTCCCTGAAATAGATAGCAGGGACTAAGTCATCTGCTACGCAAATCCGTTTGAGTGGGCAACCATTACCGGCTGCCCGGCGAGCCTCTTTGTGCGAGCTAATGTCACTTGCAGCCGAGGGCGCGGGAGTATAAGCCGCTTTTCGGTGCGAACAATGGCTTTTTGATGGCTCACAGGTTTTTAGGCTGATTCCTACACCTGAAGATAGAATTACCTCACGCATGCAGGTAACTACGATATGCCTTGAGGCCTGATCCAGGAGGGGGGTTATGCGATCAATGTAGCTGTGCAAATATCTCCTTTTTAGTGGTTGTTCATATCACGGAGGCCTGCATCTTGCACATTTCAACCGTCAGCACTATCGAGCTTTGCCGTTTTGAATCTGCTGATCAGCAAGGTGTGATTGACGTCATCCTGCCCATCCAGCGTGAAGAGTTCGGCATATCCCTAACCGCCGAAGACCAGCCGGATCTGCAAGCCATTCCTGACTTCTATCAGGTCGGCAAAGGCGACTTCTGGGTTGCTAAACATCAAGGCCAGGTCATCGGCACCATCGGCCTCAAAGACATCGGCGCACGGCAGACCGCCTTACGAAAAATGTTCGTGGCAGCGCCGTTTCGTGGGCTTGAGTTTGGAGTGGCGGCGCAGTTGCTCAACACGCTGCTTGAAAACGCCTGGCAACGTGGCGTGCAGGAAATCTACCTGGGCACCACCGACAAATTCCTCGCCGCGCACCGGTTTTACGAGAAGCACGGGTTTGTTGACGTGGCGAAGGAAGACCTGCCGGATAGCTTTCCGGTGATGAAGGTGGACAGCAAGTTTTATGTGTTGCGGCGTGTCTGAGTAGCTTTTGTGGGAGCCGGGCTTGCCCGCGATGAAGCTGACGCGGTGAGCCTGAAATCCGCGTCGCCTTTATCGCGGGCAAGCCCGGCTCCCACAAAGATTGCGATAACTCTTACCTACTTCTGCTCCGCATGCGCCCAACGATAATCAAGACGCGGTGCGCGGACTTTAACCTTGCGCTTGGTCTTGGTCAGTGTCGGTTCGAACACAGGCTCAGGATCACGCAGGAACGCGGTCATCACTGCGCTCAGGGCATACAGGCCGGTGAACGCCCAGACCACGCCAGCAAGGCCGAAGCTGTCCTGGAAGATCGCGACCACTGCAGGGCCGACCCAGGTCGATGCGCCTGCGCCGAGGCTGAGGACTGACAGTGCAGCGGCTTTGTTCTGTGGCGCGAGGGCTGGTGCCAGTGCCGACAGCGGTACGAAGCATGCCAGCGTCAGGCCATAGAAGGCGCCGAAGATCGAAGCGATCAGGAAGTCATTCGGGAAGGCCTGCGGCATGAAGAAGAACAGCGGCGTGCTGATCGTGCTGCCGACGGCACCCAGCCACAGGATCGTATTGCGATAGCCAATCCGGGTACTGATGATGCTGGAGGCGAGGTTGCCGATGATGTTGAACACAAACACGATGGTCAGCAGTCGCAGCCACTCTTCAAGGCTGAAGCCTACGGTGTGCATGAAGAAGCCGGGCATGATCACCAGAAAGCCGAACATCGACGAGGTGTTGATCACGCGCACCAGACCGGCAAGCGACACCTTGGGCATTTCCCACATGATGGTGATGTTCTTGGCCATCGAGACCAGCGGTTTTTCACCTTCCGGCGCCAGACGCTGCATACCGTGTGCTTCGCGCATGCCCACCAGACCAATCACGCCACCCACAACTACCAGCGCAAACGACAACCAGAAAGTCGCCATGGCACCAATCAGCGGGATGCTCACACTGGCGACCAGCGAGCCAAGAGTTGGCAGCCCGGCTGCGTAGGCAACCCAGAACCAGCCGACGGCCATGCCCATTTTGCGGGACGGCGTTGCGGCGGCGATCCAGACCAGAAAACCGTAGGCGAACAATGGGTAGCCGAAGCCACGCAGGCCGTAGGTCAGGAGGATCATCGAGTAGCTGAGTTCTTGCAGGCCGTAGATCAGGAACAGGACTTCAAAGACGCTCCAGATCAGCAAGCCAAGAATCATCACGCGCTTGGGGCCCCAGATGTTCGACAACGCGCCGGCCAGCCAGGAGGAGACACCGACGGTGACACCGTAGATGGTAAAGACCATGGCGATTTCATCGGCAGGCATGCCGCGTTCGCTAAGGAAAGGGGAGAGATAACCCAGTTCGACGCCATCGCCGATCATAAAGATAAGCAGGCCGACGAAGCCCCAGAACATTGGATAGGGGATGCCGGTTTTCTCGCAGAATCTGGCGAGTGCAGTGTTCGGAGTGGATTGATCGCTCAATTTTCCGGTCCTTTTTTTTAGGTACAGCACGGCGTTTGGTGACGCCGTATGAATGGCCTCAATGAGGTTGAAAGGCAGGGTTGCCCGACACGCTGTTGGCAAATGCGCGAACACAGAACGTGTGGACTTTCATCTGATGCAGGATCGCCGCTATACGACTTCAATGACCCATGAATCTATGTTTTTTATAGATTTTCGAGCCCGTTTGCTTTTTATTTATCCCATCTGAGGACGATGATGGCAACCGCTCTAGACCGGGCCACCTGTGGCGGGATGACGCACCAGATCGCATGTGGTCCCCAGTTTATAGGGGGAAGGGCGTTACAAAAGATGTCGGAAAAAAATGGCAAAAAAATATCAACCGAGTGGATTGCTAGCAATATTGATGGGCATAACGGCATTTCTGCCATCACGACACGCGCTTAACTCAGCGGATTGAAGCCATCACCGGCCGAGCAGAAACGCTCCCGAACCGCCTGGCTGGCGTCGCTGCCATCTCTGTCACGACGCTTGCCCCATTCGCGGCATTTTTCCCGGAAGTAAACTTTGGCGCCTTTGCGGCATTCGCGGTGTTCGATTGAGCCGCGCCGATAGTTGGCGCAGACACTGGTGCCGTCGATGCGATTGTTATTGATCGCCCATTCAGCGGCGTAGGTGCGTTTACCGTCCCATTGCCAAACGGTGGCCCGCTCGACGTTGAAGGCCGTGACGCGCTTGGTTCGGGCAGGTTGTTGCTGCTCGTTTTTGTATTTCGCCATGTAGGACGCGCTCACCATACCGCGGGCGTCTGGATTCTCGGTTGCACGGGGAAATTGACCGTAGCGGCAAGTGGCTACGGCTTCGTCGATGATGTTGTCTGGTTTTATGCAGTCGGCCAGCGGTTTGGGTTCGATCAAGGCGTCCTGCGTGTAAATCGGCGGCACCGGGTTTGAGCTGACGGGCAGCGTGGGCGCGGGGGGGTTGTGCACGGTCACACGGCTAACGGTATTGCTTAAACGATCGCTGAAATGCACCAGCAGATAGCCCGCTGCAGCGACCACTATCAGTGGCAGGAAGATGCGCCGCCAGGTTCGTGCAGGGCTGGAACGGTGGCGTCTATACGCTATGGGCGCGTCATCTGCCTGAGCATGCAAGTGCTCAAAGGGATTGAGCTTTCCCCGAGGCTGGCTCTCGCTTGGATCCATACACTCTTCCTTGATGTGGGCTGCGCATCCTTTGCGCCAAGTGAGTCGAGGGTAAACCGATTGAAAGTGTTTCGCCAGCGTTACACATGGCTCTGTGGGAGCCGGGCTTGCCCGCGATAGGTTTTTGGTGATCTACCTGAAAGGTTGCGGTGTCTGCATCGCGGGCAAGCCCAGCTCCCACAAAGTCCGGCGGTGTCGAATCACTGGTGCTTACGGCCTTTGTTCCGTGCTTTCACACGCTGCTCGCCGATTTTGACCTGCACACATGGCTCTGTGGGAGCGAGGCTTGCCCGCGATAAGGTTTTGGTGATCTACCTGAAAAGGTCGCGGTGTCTGCATCGCGGGCAAGCCCAGCTCCCACAAAATCCGACGGTGTCGAATCACTGACGCTTACCGCCTTTGTTCCGTGCTTTCACACGCTGCTCGCCGATCTTGACCAGCTCACATGGCTCTGTGGGAGCCGGGCGTGCCCGCGATAGGGTTTTGGTGATCTACCTGAAAAGGTCGCGGTGTCTGCATCGCGGGCAAGCCCAGCTCCCACAAAATCCGGCGGTGTCGAATCATTTGTGCTTAAGGCTTTTGTTCCGGGCTTTCACGCGTTGCTCTCGAATTTTGACCAGTTCCTCCCGCATTTCCCGATGCCTTTTCGAGTTGAGCATCAGCAGCCCAAGCAAAGGGAAAAGTATTCCAGTGGTGTAGGAGAACATGTGCGGCCTGTAGCCAAAGGTAAGCAGCACCGTGAGCAGGCTGATTATCAGCAATGCGACGATGATCCAGACACCCCAGGTCCTCCCCCGGATCATCATGAAATTACCGAAACACAGGACCACCGAGAGCGCGATGGCTGCCATCGCTGAGTAGCTACCCCGCTCGGAATACTCGCGAAAGTAAGTACTGCTAGCCAATGAGATGGCGACACTTATGGAAAATACCGCGAGAAAGAATGCGCCGATGAATGTTGGGAAGTATCTGGCAAGGAAGGCTTGTAAGCCGTCGGTCTGCATCATGGTGCTAGCTCCTCGTAAAGACCGACCGCGATGCTTTGAACTGTGCCGCTGCCTACCAAACCGATAGATGCTCCCAGCGCGTCTTGTATCTGAGTGCGTGTGGCATGTTGTATTTGCGTAGGAGTAAAGCGTTTCGTGAGAGCGCCGGATTGCTGCTTTAGTTTTAGCAATTTGCTTGTGAGCTCCGGGTGCTTAAGCGTGAGCAACTCCTCCGTCAAAGCTTTACGCTGCTGTCTGGACAGGCCTTTCGACGTTTCATACCAGCTACGGCCTGTGGCTGCCTTACGAGCCTGTAAAAACCTGAGTGTTGTCAGTCCTGATGCACCAACTCCTAGCAGAGAAACAGCATCCAGAACGGGGGTAACGTTACGGTACCAGTTAGCGTCGTCCATCGAGTCGTTAGCTAATGGATCGTCTGTTTCATTGTAGGTGCGCACCATTCCAATTACACATTGCCCGGTACTTGCAGTCGCAGCAGCAACCCCAATCCCCGCCACCACAATACTAGCCCCAGCCGTAAACGGCACCGCCACCGTTCCGCTGAACACCACGAGCCAGCCCAGTATTGCGCCAGCGCAGGACAGGGTGGCGCCGACCGCTTCCTTGACCACACGTGATTCGCGGGGGTTGTTTTGAACCTCGTGGGCAAACTGGGCGGGGGCGATGTATTTCTTGGCTTCGCGCAGGATGATGCGCTTGGGCTGGATGCTGCAGATGGGCGTGAATTCGCGCAGTGTGACGACGTTGAAATCAGCATCTATGTAGACCACGCCAGCACCCACGATGCCGGGGTCGGCATCAATCGCGGCGAACAGCCGGGGCAGGTTGATGCGGCTTTCGATGCGTTGGCGGGCCAGGAATTGAGAGGGGTTGTTGCTCAGTCCGGTGAGAATCTGGGTCATGTTGTTTCTTCCTTGTCATGCACGATAAACCGCCATCAGCCCCCTCATGCAGAGAGGGCCGATGGCGGTTATCGATTACAGCGACAGCCAGTCAATCAAACGTTAGGGCAAGGAACCGGAGCCCAGTCGCCTACGTCAGGGCTTTTGCACATGCCCTCAACCTGGCTTTTACCAGCGGTGGCAACCTTGTCGCTTTCAGCCTGCTTGGCTTTGGCGTCGACCAGGGTTTTCTCGGTCTTCACGGCTTCTTGTGGAACGACCGGCAGTTTGGCTTTCGCTGGCTGCTTGGTCTTTTTCTTGGTGGTCGCTGCGGCAGCTGGAGCGGCGTCGGCTGCAGCCACGGTTGCTACGTCGGTGCGCTGTACGCCGACTTGTTGCAGGTCTTTTTCGTAAGCCTGGGTGTAGTTGCTCAGGTCTTCACTGGCACGACCGTTTACGGCAGTGATCAGGTCGTTGGACTCTTTCAGGCCCGATACGATTTCCGCCAGGCGCTTACGGCCTTCGGTGTCGTTGATGGTCTTGGCTTTGCGGGCCGTCATCAGGTTGGCGAACTGCTGCTGATAGCAGGACTGCGAAGCACGAGCGTAAGCAGTGCTGCGGTCGATGTCAGCGGCGCTCTTGTTGATGTCGCCTGCGTACGAAGCGATACGCTGCTTGTCATCGGTGATCTGCTTCTGACGCTCGGTGTAGTAACCGGCTGCGCCGCCGACCAATGCCCCGCCCGCTGCGCCGATGGCGGCGTTGCGGCCACGCTTCTCGGAGTCACCGGTCAATGCGCCGGCCAGTGCGCCACCCACAGCGCCCAATGCGGCACCGGTAGCGACCGATTTGGTCATGTCCGAATCAGTGCTGCGCAGGTGTTGTACCGGCTCGTAGCATGTCGGGTAGTACTCGACCTTGGTGGTCGCGCCTACTTTGGACACTGGCGAGCTGGCGCAACCGGTAAGAATGACCGCGCCAAAACCAGCCGCGGTCATCATCAGAGCGCGACCAGTGGAACGGGTGAGCAGGGGTTTACGGGACAAAAGCATATTTGCGTTCTCTTCTTTAGTTTGGACTAGCCCGACGCGGCTTACAGCCGCCCGAGTCCCCTCTGTATTTGCAAGACTACGACGGGTCATTGCTGACCTGCCGATGCAAGCAATTCCTTCAATATCGCCGCCGGATCGGCCCGCTTTTGCTGGCGGTAGTTACCGACATGACGCACGAATAGTGTTGCCCGTGTCACCAGACTCTTGCCGATGATCGGTTTGCGATTGAGTTCTTCCTTGATGCGTTGGAATTGCGCCTGGATCACCGCATCGGTGTAGCGGGTGCCGGTGGCCAGGTTGTCGATGTAGATTGCAACGGCGCCATCCAGCGCGTTGCGCCCGTTGTCCAGCGCTGTGCCGAACAGCTTGGCGGTCGCCTCATCCTTGGCGTCCAGCGCCTGCTGCTGGCTCTTTTTCAGATTGGTCAGCCGGATGTTGTAGTTGCTGATGGTCTCGGCCACCAAGGCCGCTGACTGGATCAGGTTGCCTGCGGCCTCTTCGCGCTGTCGGGCGATCAGCGAGACGTTGCGCTTGAGCTCTTCGTTGACCAGTCCCAACTCGGCTTGCAGGCGCGGATCGGCGCTGGCGGCGATGATGCTGTCCAGACGCTTGGTCGGATCCTGAGCGTCATCAATGGCGTCGGTCAGCGAGGCCAGACGACCTTCCTTTTCCCACTGGGTGAACAGCTCTTTGTAGCGTGAGCGGGGTGCCGACAGCGCGCCGATGGCAACGCGAAAACCGGTGGTTTCATTGCTCTGTTCGGTGCCGTCGGCGGCAAACAGCGGGTACTCGCGGCGCATGCCGGTAAACAGCGTGCCTTCGCCCTCAAGGTAGTTGCCACCTTTGGCAACGAAGCCGCCGTAGGTGCCTTGGCGACGCCCGGCATGAACCAGCTGGAAAGACTCCTGAACCATTTCCGCCGCGTTGCCGATCACGTCGAACATGCCAATAGGGTTAGGCAGTTTGGTGCCAATGGGCGTCAGTCTTGCAGCCTGGCCGGTACCGCCCGCCACCTGATTGAAGACTGCCCAGTCTGCGAGCGGGCCGTCGCTTTCGCTTCCTTCAACACGACGAGGGAACAGCCGGGCTTCTAGCTCCTGCCGACTGACCGCCTGACCGCCACGCGCCGCGAACTCCCATTCCACTTCAGTGGGCAGGCGAACGAACCCAATACCACCGTCCTCGACGTCGTTGCCGCGGCCGCTGACTGGCAGCAGGTCGCGATGGTTTTTCATCAGCCAGGCGCTGTAGACCGCCGCAAAGCGTTCGGCTTCGAAGCGCGACAGTTTGACCTTCGGCAAGCGAGCGGCCATGCCTTGGGGCTCTTCGCATGCCGGGGCAGGTTCACCGCTGGCCAGCGACTGAGCCTGAGCCATGACTTGCGCGTATTGACGTGCCGTGACCTCGTACTTGCCGATGAAGTACATCATCGGCTTGAGCGGCGTGCCCTTGTCGGTTTTGGGCAGTACCGGGCCAATGGTTTTGCCCCAGTCACTGGACAAGTCCTTGAGGGTGAACTGACCGTTGATGAAGTCGCGCCGATAGCCGGAAATAAACGACTGTTTGTAGCCAGGCTCGCCTTCGCTGAACGGATAGCCGAGGCTGATTTCGCGATCATCCAGGCTGCCTTGCGCGAGGATGTAAACGTAGCGAAAGACCATTTCGCCGTCACAGGGCAGCGGCAGGCTGACGTCATCCGGCAGTGGCTTGGGGTTGTCCAGTTTGTCGGTATCGTCGGCCAGCACCTGACCGGCCATACACAGCGACACAACAGCCAAGGCCAGCGCGGCTTTGCGAAACTCAAACATCTCGAATTCCTTCTGAAGCTTCAATTCGTGCCACGCGCCAGCCGCCCATCGCCGCCGCGCTGAGGCTGGCACCGAGCACCGCGAGCAGGGCGACGAGGTAGTGAACAGGTAGCAGGTGACTGGCGTACTCGTTGGTTGCCTGCGCGAACAATCGGTTCAGTCCAGTTTCGGCCAGGCCATACACGCCGGCCGCGAGCAGGGCCGCCAGCCCGCCGCTGTAGAGAGCCTGGAGCACCACGAACAGCAGCAGCGCGCCGGTACTGAAACCGAGCAAACGCAAGACCGATAGCTCACGCCGCTTACGCTCAACGGCCGCCAGCGCCCCGGCGAAAATAGCGGCGAATGCACCGGTCACGGCCAGCCCGGCAATGATCCAGAAGGTGATGGACAGGTTGTTGCTCAGGGACCGAACCTGATCGATGGCCTGTGCCTGAGTTGAAACCAGTTGTCCGCTGTCAGCGAAATAGCGGCGCAGGGATTCGACGCCATCGAGGTCGTTTGCATACAGCCGAAACGCCGGATAGACCCGCTTTTGCACAGACGTTGTAGGGTCGCCAGCCCAGCCCAGCGCTGTGACTTCACGGCCGTCGCGGTAATCTTCGGCAGCTTCCAGCAGGCTCAGCGTTGCGAACATTGCGTCACGCTCGAAGGCTGCCAGAGGCAACACCGCCAGCACTTGCAGACGAGTGCGTTGCACCTGTGCCTGCCCGGCGACTTGCCGGGTGAAAGAGGCGTCCAGCCAATCGCCCGGTTTGCTGCCAAGTTTTTCCGCAGCGGTGTGACTGAGGACCACGCTGTTGATTTGCACTGGCAATTTCAGACCTTCCAGCAGCGGGTCACCGGCTGCCGTGGGGATCATCTCCACGTTCACTGCCGGACCTGCCGCCTGGCTGTTCAAATCTGCGGTGGCTGCGATTTGTCGGGTGCGCGGTATGGCGAATGCCACGTCAGGCCGTTGTGCCAGGAGTTCGACGAAGCCTCGGGTGAAGCGGCCGCCGCCCATGGGGATTACTTCGCGCACGCCGGGATCTTGTTCCAGACGTTGGGTCAGGCTACTGATCAGGCCGAACTTGAGACCAAACAGCACCAGCAGCGGCGCGATCACGGCCACCAATGCCAGCACGGCACAGGCCGAAAGGCGTGCATCGGCGCGGTAGTCTTGCCAAGACAGGCTGGCCACCAGAGAAGGGCGCATCAGCGGGCCTCCTCAAGGGTTGCCGTGACACCGCCGTCCGCGTCGCGTCGGCAAGCAATCCGCAGGCAACGCAGGCCGTTCGTGCGGGCCAGTGTTTCGTCGTGGGTGGCGATCACGCAGCAGGTCTGCTGATCTGCCGCGCCTCTGAGCAGAAGCTGCATGACCCTGTTGGCATTGAACGGGTCCAGTGCGGCGGTAGGCTCATCGGCCAGTACCAATTGCGGCGAGTGAGCCAGCGCACGGGCGCAACTGACTCGTTGGCGCTGGCCAACGGAAAGCGAAGGTGGCTTCTTGTGCAGTTGGTCGGCGATTTCCAGTTGCTCAGCCAGGCGCTGCACGCGGCCGTCGTCCTTCAGGCCGAGTAACTGACGGGGCAGGGTGATGTTGCCGCGCACATCGAGATAGCTCAGCAGGCCGCCGGTTTGCAGTACGTAACCCAGATGACGGCTGCGCAATTGCGCCAGGTGGTTCTGCTGCGCGCCACGCCACAGGCCACCGATGTCGAATTCGCCTTGTGACGTCGAGAAGTCAAAACGCTGGGCATGATCCGGCGACGACACCAGCGCCAGCAGATCCAGCAGCGTGCTCTTGCCACTGCCGCTTGGGCCGAGCAACGCCCATTGTTGCCCGGCAGTCAGCTCCAGGCGCGGAATCACCAGGCTGTAACGCTGGCTGCCCGAGCCTCGCGTCTTGCGCACATCTCGCAGGCTGAGCATCAGGGCAGCGTCGAAAGCGGGACGCGATACAGCGCGTCGCCCGGCTCGGCGTCGCCGAACCGGACCCAGTTGGCCAGATCATTGTGGAAGGTTTCGTAGAGACGGATTTTCGAATCCAGTTCGTCGATGAAGTCTTCCTGTTCCGCCACGCTCAACGACAGCCACAAGTCCTGAGTCATGCTCAACGCCTTGCTGCGATAAGGCAGGCCATCAAGGTATTCACCGAGGACGCCGCCTTCGGCCAGTTTTGCGCCTTTGCGCAGTGCCGAAGGATCACGACTCATGTAGGCGCTGGCGCTGGCGATTTCCTGGAAAAAGTCCTTCGGTGAGGTCTTGGTTTTGCGAGCGGCATCAACGATCAGTTTCAGGGACTGCTGCAGGTCGTTGAGTTGCAACTTGGTCAGCATGACGCAGACCTGAAACGCGGGCAGCGTCGGGTTGGTCAGGTCGCGGTCAGCGGCCCAGGCGCTGACCAGTTGCGGGGCCTGACTCGCCGATTTACGCCCAAGGAAATCCATGTGCATCGCATAACCGATGGCCGCTGACTTGTCGGCAACGCTGGGCGCAGCAGCCAGATTTGGCACAGCCTGCGGTTGGTTGCTGCGTACCTGATGCACAAGGTCGGCGAATACCGTGCCGATCTCATCGACTTGAGCGCCGAATTTGCTGACATCACCGCCCGCGACAGGGATGTAAAGATCACCGATTTTCGGGTTGGCGTCGGCGGTCAGCGTTCGATATTGCTGCTCTGCCTGCGCATGGTTTTTCTTGCCTGCGTCGGTGCGCAAGTGCAGCGCATAGATTTTGATCTGCTTGCTCAGCGCCGCCTGACGGACCTCCGCCTCGTTCATTTGCGTGCTGCTGTAAGGGTCGTTTTTGCGCAGAGAACCGGCATCACTGACCAGCAGAATCAAGCGCCCACCGTAGCCGGACCAATCCATGTCATTGACCGCTCGCATGACCCCCGCGAACGAATCTTCGTTGAAGGAATGGCTCGATACCGAGGTTGCCTTGACCTGACTGGCCAGTTGCATGAATCGCTCTGGATCGCGGCCCTGATCAAGGGTGATCAGGGTTTTACTCAAGTATTCCAGCCCGGGGGTCTTACTGACATTGTTGCGAAACCCGACCATCCCGAAGCTGACACTGTCGAGCTCGCCGCGCTGAGCGATCTTGCTCTGCAGTTCGTGCACGACATTGCGAACCTGATCGATGTAGGGCTGCATCGACACCGACGTGTCCACAACCAGCACGACTGCCGTGCGGAAGTTGTCGGTGCTGGCCTTTGGTTTAGCGTTCGCGCTATCGGCAGATTTGCGTTGCTCGCTGCCGGGGTCGATGGACGCCACATTCAACAACTGAACAGGCTGGCCGTTTTCATCGAAGGTTTCCCGGGATTCGAAAATCGGCAACAGGTAGAACTGATCCGGCGGTACTGCGCTGGCGCTGGGCTCCAGTGCCAGCACCTGTTGGCTATCGTCCGGGTCGTTTTGTGCCTTGAGCAACAGGTTTCTTGCGGCGGTGGTGTTGCTCAGCATGTTTTCCAGTTCGCCGGGCTGGCGCAGGAACATCACGGGTGAACGGCCGGAGCGCTCAGTGAATTTAAGCACCAGGCTCTGTTTCCAGTCGCTGATCTGGGCAGCAGGCAGCCAGCCCTCGCTGCGACCATCGCTGGCAGGGCCGACGCGTAGCCACTGGGTGCCATCGACGGTCTGGCGCTGATAAACGTAAAGCACAGAAAACGACGGTAATGGTTTGTTTGGCTGACCACCCGGTTCGCTCGCATAGCTTGCGCCGGGCTTGCTCAACACACGCTGAAACAGGGTTTTCTTGCCGGGCATCAGCAGTGGGCGCTGTCCGCCATCAGCGTTGGCCGCAAGGGCCGGATCCACCGCTGACGATTGACCGACAGGTGCTGTGTTTGCCGCTGAAGAGCGGGGTGTTGTCGGTGTGTTATCGGCCTGGTTCATTTCCGTTGAGCTTTGCGAACTCATCCACCAGTAACCGCCGCCTGCCAGGCCCAAGGCAGCAGCAATGGCGACACCGAGCAACGCCAGCATCGGGCCTCGACGCTGGCTGGAAGCCTCCGTCTTTTCTGCTGTCGGTTTTGCCTGTGGGGGCGGCGGCGACGGTGGCGCGCTGCGCGGAATCTCGATGGACTCCGGGGTGATTCCGGCCAGATCAAGACCTGCCTGTGGTGCAATCGGTAGTGGTTGAATGAGCGTGCTTTCAGTCGCTGCCGACGGCAGGTTATCCAGCGCTGCAATCAGTTGCTCGGCATTGGCAAAACGCTCCGCCGGGTCCTTGGCCAACAGCCGACGCAGAATGTCCTGATAGCGGTCATGATGGATTGGCAGCTCTGGCAACGGCTCGGTCAGGTGGGCCAGCGCAGTGGAGAGTGCGTCGACGCCGGTGTACGGCAGCCTGCCGACGAGGATCTCGTAAAGCACCACGCCCAGCGCATACAGGTCGGCGCGTCCATCGATGTCCTGCCCGCGAGCCTGTTCGGGGCTCATGTAGCTGGGAGTGCCCACGGTGAAACCGGCCTGAGTGAACTGCGTGCGGTCGTCCAGGGATTTGGCGATGCCGAAGTCCGACAGCACGGCTGTGCCGTCGGCACGGAACAGGATGTTGGCCGGTTTCACATCGCGATGGACCAGCCCTTGAGCGTGGGCGTAACCCAGCGCGGAGGCGATCTGGCGGATGAACAGCAAGCCCTGCTCGGGGCTCAGGCCCTCAGCGATGCGTTCCTTCAGCGTGCCATTGGGCAAGTATTCCATGGCCATGTAGTACAGCTCGTCTACATTGCCGATGTCATGGATGGTGACCGTATGCGGATGCGACAACCGCGCGAGGGTGCGTCCTTCGCGCAGGAAGCGTTCGCAGAAGCTGGGGTCGGCGGCGAGCGACGCGGCCATGATCTTCAGCGCCACCTTGCGTTGCAGTGAACGCTGGGTCGCCAAATAGACCGTGGCCATGGCGCCTTCGCCAATCTCACCTTCAATGTCAAAACCGGGTATCAGGATATCCATGGATGCTTTCTTCAGTTGGCTTTGACGACGATTGCCGTGATGTTGTCGGGTGCACCACGCGTCAACCCGAGGTGTATCAGGCTGCGCACCACCTGATACGGGTCGCTGTGGCCAAGTACGTCGCGAATTTCATGATCTTCAGCGGTCTTGTTCAGGCCGTCGCTGCACAGCAGGTAGGTATCACCGGGGACGATCTGAAGCGGCACCATGGCCAGCTCCAGTCCTTCTTCCACGCCAATGGCGCGGGTCACGATGTTGGCGCGCGGGTGCACTCTGGCCTGTGCTTCGCTGAGCAGGCCGCTGTCCTGTAAGTCCTGGACGTAACTGTGATCACGAGAGAGGCTTTCCAGTACACCGTCGCGCAAGCGATACAGGCGGCTGTCACCGGCCCACAGGCACACGCCTTCGTCCTCTCTTACGGCGAGCAACACCAGCGTGCTGCCCATCATGCTCACGCCACGGGTTTTGGTTTCTTCGCGCACCGTCGCGTTGACCTCGGCCATCCGGGACCGCAACTCGCGGGTGTACAGCGACAGATCCTGCGACACCGGAATACCCCGCAGACTGTCCACGATCAGGCTGCTGACATAGTCCCCGGCGGCGTGACCACCCATGCCGTCGGCCACAGCCCACAGACCGTTGTCGGTCGCTTCCAGAAAGGCGTCTTCATTGATCTTGCGCACCATGCCGACGTGGCTGTAGCAGGCAGATTTATAGGTAATGCGAGACATCTAGTTCGTGGCTCCTTGCCCAAGCAGAAAACTGCCGAATTGCGCGGCGGCTGGCAGCCCAGTGCAATGCAGCAGGCCCGGCGCGATCTGTTCCGAGCCCTTGCCCCACCACAGACTCGCGTGGTCGCAGGCCTTGTCCACCAGTGCCGCGCTGCGCTGAGCAGGTTCCGTCGCGGCCATTCGCTGCAGGCCGGCGAAGTTGCCCACAGGCTTTCGTGGTGTGGCAGGCAGCGCACCCAGTGCTTGCAGGTTGCTGTCGAAGGTTTCGAAGCTGGCGCCTTCGTCCAGCGTCGAGAGCAGCAATGATTCGGTCTGTTCGAACCAGTCTTCAGGGCCGGTCACCACTGCGCCAAGGCTGTAATCGCTCGCCAGAGGTTGAGCGACGGTCAGCGGAAAATAACGCCCGACCCGATCAATACTCGGCATCAGCACGCCCACCATGGCATCAGGCCCGCACACGCCGGGGGCCAGTGCGAAACGCCAGAGCGGGCTGACCAGATAAGCGTCCAGCCACTGGCTGCCCAGTTGCTGTTGGCTGGCGAGCAACCCGGCGGCGAGCCAGGCGTCCCAAGGCTTGATAAAACTCTGCGGCAGGCCACGGCTGACAAAATCGCCGCGGCTGGCCAGCTTGCCGTAAAACCCTGTCGTCATAACCGCTCCGGCAGGCTGAAGCCGCTGATGACGCGACTCTTGAATGGGTTGAAAGCACTGTTGGCGCGCAGCTCGTAGGAGATGCTCGCGCTGTCGACCCGCAGGCGCAGATTGAAACGGTCCGGCGAGCTGCCCGCCACCAGGTCCGATTGCTCCAGCAGACGGAACCAGGCCCACGGGCCGTCCAGGGTAATGGCCGAGCGGCCACTGGCCGATGGCGGCGAAATGGACATACGGACCACGCCGATGCTCCCGGCATTCGGCCACTGCATCGCCACAGGGCGGCTTGGGCCGTGGTCGTAACTGATCTGCTGGCCATCAAGGTCGAGCAGGAACTGGGTGATCGAAGCATCCATGGCCACCGGTTTCAGCTCGAAGCGCACCATCGGTTGGGTTCCACCTGAACGGAAGAACGCATCACGGATCGCCGCAGCACGCTGGAAGGTCTGCAGCACGCCTGCATTGATCCCCAGTTTCTGTGCTGCACCGGGCTGCCAGCGCCAGGTGGAAGCCGATGTATCGACGTAAGGTTGCAGGTATCTGCGGAAGTAGTTGTCCATCACTCCGCCAACCCCGAAGAACTGGCCGAAGTCATCCAGCGTGGCATCGCGATTGCTGCCGGGCGACAGGGGATAACGCCCGCTCAGGGACTGGCGATAAACGTTGACCACTTCGCTCACCCAGGCGGCGTTCAACTGGTTACGCACACCGCCCATCATCGTGTTGGTGGTGGAGCTGACCACGGATTTGACCAAGCCTTGTACCAGAGGCGGTTGGCGCTCTGCCGTCAGACTGACGCGTTGTGCTGCGGCCGTGGCCGAGTTTTTCGCCTCGCCAAGCAGCGCATCACCGCTGGCACCGACCATGGCGCTGACCTGTACATACAGCGCGTTCATGTCCGCCAACAGACCGTCAATGGCAGCCGGTTCGCCTTCGCCCTTGCTGACCAGACTGTTGAGTTCGGCAAAGTGCGCACTGACCGGGTCTTCGCTGCTGACCGGCGTTGCGGTGTTGCTGGCCGGTTGTTCCTGACCCAGCAACGAGCCGAGCTTTTGCTTGAGCTGATCGACATTGCCATCGACTTTCTTGCCTTGAGCAGCGAGCAGTTTTTCTTCCTGTTGCAGGTCTGTTTCTTTGGCGACCGCCACCAGCAGTTTCTTCAAGGGCGAAGAAGGCCCGGAGAGGACGCGCAGCACGTCCGCGGCCTGCGCCACGCTGGTGATGGGCACGAAGTCGATGTCGGCGAGCAGGGCGTCCCAGTTTCTCAGGTAGTCCTGGAAATACAGACGCCTGACGTCCGCGGCCAGACTGGCAACATTCTGTTGATCAGCCTGATCGCGGCCCAGCACCCATTGCTCTTCTGCCAGCGTGCCCGCTTGCGTCAGGCTGGTGGCCAGAAAGGCTTCCCGATAGCCCTTGGCGGTAAAAAAGCCGCTCAAAGGATCGCCTAACGGTTTGCCACTCTTGCGCGCAAACACCAGCGGCGCATCGCGACCGGCTGCCTCACTGAGGCGAAAGTCAGCGACACCTTCGGGCAGTTTGTGCCGCTTGACCCGGTCATAAACGCGTTGCGCAACGGGCAACTGTTGCAGTTGGCGGCGCAGGTCGTCGATCAGGCGCTGGTCCAGGCGTGCGTTAGGCGGGTGGCGCTCGAACAGCGCCTGCAGATGTTCACCCAATTGCTGGCGTTGTTCCGGCGGCAGGTCGCGGGGCAGGTTTTGGTCCCAGTCCAGAGCAATCCATGCCTTGATGAAGTCAGGGTCGTAATGCTCGTTGTCGGCGAGCATCAGGTAGGCCTTCAGACCTTCGTACAGGTAATCGGAACTGCCACCGCTGTGGAGTTGCTCTTCAATGCGCGTCACCAGGCGTGGTGCGAAGACCGCGATGAGGAGTTTGCGATAGACGCTGCCGGACTCTGCCTCAAGCATGTCGCCTTGATAAAGCCCCAGCCCCTCAGACCAGTCCGGTGCGTCACCTGCCAGATGCTTGACCGCATTGAGCAATGGCAATACCGCCAGCACATCGCGTTGTGCCGGGCTCAGGTTTTGTACACTTTGGCCCAAAGGCGCGACCTTCTGATCGACCTGGGCGATGTACGCCTGGTTGGCGCGATAACTGACCCACCACAATGCACTGACCGTCAGCACCACTGCGATGGTCGCTGCCAGAACCCCACGGGCAATCCATTTGCGGCGCTGTTCGACTTTCGGGTTGACGCCCACCAGTCCCCGCTCGGCAAACGCCACGGCGGTGAACAGCTTGTGGATGAAATAACTGCGCCCGGTGCCGCTCTGGCGCGCCAGATGCTGGCGGTCCAGGCTCATGCTTTGGGCCATGGCGCCGATCAGGCGGTCAATCGGGCTGCCTTCCTGAGTGCCGCTGGTGAAGTACACCCCACGCAGCAAGGCGCGGTCTTCGTAGGCGTTGGGTTTGAATACCCCGTCCAGGAAGCTTTGCAGACAATCTTTCAGCGCGCCGAATTGCTGAGGGAAGCCGTAAATCAGATCGCGGCGGGCCGGATCACGCTCTTGCTGCAAACGCTCTACCAAACGTGCGTTGATTCGTTGCTCCAGCAGGGCGAATTCACTGAGAAATTCAGCCAGCGGACCTTGCGCGTTCTTGCCGTCGTCGAGGGCAAAGGTCATCCCCCAGACCTGCTCACGCTCTTCTTTGCTCAAGGCATCGAAGAACTCCATGAAGCCGGGCACCAGATCCAGCTTTGTCAGCATCAGGTAGATCGGGAAACGCACGCCGAGCTGCGTATACAGCTCCTGAATACGGGCGCGGATTGCAACGGCATGCGCCTCACGCTCAGCATCAGTGCCGAGCAACAGGTCAGACAGACTGATGGCAATGAAAGCGCCGTCGATAGGACGCCGCGAACGCTGATTCTTCAGCAGGTCCAGAAAGCCCAGCCACGCGGCTTTATCGACCTGCGCATGGCTGTCCTGAGTGGTATAGCGCCCGGCGGTGTCGAGCAAGACGGCCTGATCGGTGAACCACCAGTCGCAGTTACGCGTCCCGCCCACACCGCGAATCGCGCCCGCACCCATCTGCGCCGCCAGCGGAAAATGCAGACCGGAATTGACCAGCGCAGTGGTCTTGCCCGAACCCGGCGGGCCGATGATCACGTACCACGGCAGTTCGTACAGATTGCGTCGCTCATCGCCGCCCAGTCGGGCTTTCTTGAGCAGTGTCAGCGCTTCGTCCATGCGTTGGCGCAAGGTGGCGAGTTCTTCTGCCGTGGCGACACTGGCCGGGTCCGGAGCCTCTTGCGCAGCCAGGCTTTGCATGACTCTGGCGGCCTGACGACGCGCCTGAACGATGCGAAATACCCGGTACGCGAGCCACGCCGCGAACAGCAGGATGATCAGCGCCCAGCGACGGCCTTCCGGCACCAGGGCTTCGAGCAACGGACCGACAAACCAGATAATCAAACTT
This sequence comes from Pseudomonas quasicaspiana, assembly GCF_021147825.1. Taxonomy (NCBI): domain Bacteria; kingdom Pseudomonadati; phylum Pseudomonadota; class Gammaproteobacteria; order Pseudomonadales; family Pseudomonadaceae; genus Pseudomonas; species Pseudomonas quasicaspiana. The sequence continues at coordinate 26,056 of NZ_JAGTPI010000028.1, read as the reverse complement.
AACGCGATCAGGCCCAGAACCGGGACGATCCAGCGAATGAAAAAACCGAAAAACGCCTTCACTCGACCCCCTCCGCCAGAACAGTGATTTCTACCCGGCGATTCTTCGCCCGGCCTTCGCTGGTGTTATTTGGTGCCAGCGGTTCGGTGTCGCTACGCCCTTCGGCGGTAAAGCGCTGCGGCTGACCGGTTTTAGCGGCGAGAATCTGCAACACCTGCTCGGCACGCGCCTGGGACAATGCCCAGTTCGACGGGAAACGCAGGGTGGCGATGGGGCGATTGTCACTATGGCCCGTGACGCGAACCTGGCCTTTGACGTTACGAATCGCGTCGGCGATGCGCAGCATCAGGGGCTGGAAATCGTCGACGATGCTGGCGCTGGCGGAAGCGAAGAGCTCGTCACCACGAATGGTTACCACCGAGCGATCCACAGCGTCTTCCACGGAGACCCGGCCTGCCTTGATCTCATCAGCGAGGAAGCCCGCCAGGCGGGGACGCTCTACCAGCTTGGGCTGCACGACAGGACGGTCAATGGCCTGCACCGGAATTTCACCCAGTGCATGGATATTCTTGAAGACCGGTTCGGCATCGGATGCCAGCTTCAGGCGCAGGCCGAAGAGCAGCAGTAACAGCAGCGCCAGGCCAATGGCTACGCCGACCCAGGGCGGCATGAATTGGGAAAGACGATCACGCGCCACGCTCAGCCCGCGCCAATGAGGCGACAGCTCGCGTTCGTATTCACCCCGTGCACTGCGGATGGCTGCACTGGTCCGCTCACGCAAAGCGTCCAGCTGACTGCGACCGTCATTCATTACCCGATAGCGGCCCTCGAAACCCAGGCACATGCACAGGTACAGCAACTCCAGCAGATACAGGCGTTCGCGCGGGCTTTGCAGGCAATGTTCCAGAAGCTGAAAGACCTTTTCACCGCCCCAGGCTTCGTTGTGCACCGTGATCAGCAGGCTTTGTTTGCCCCACTCACTGGTGCTGCCCCAAGGCGTGCTCAGCACCGCTTCGTCCAGCGCGGTACACAGCGCATAACGCGCCAGCAGCACCTCATTGCGAGCGATACCGGCTGCTTCGGCGTCCTGTTCGAACTGGCGCAGATAACCCAATAGTTGTGCGCGCAGGCTCGCCGGTGCGGGATGCGCGATGGTGCTGCGCAAGCGCGTGAGCAAAGCCAGCAATGGCCCGGCGGCGGACTCCAGCGTGTTCAGGCCTTGCGCCTTGCCGGTCAGCGCCGGGCCGGCGGGAGCAGCAGGTGGGGCCGTCGGTTGCTCCGGATTTACCGGCTGCGGCCCGCGTCCACCGGGTCGCGGCATGAACTGCGTGCGGTCATTGGGGGATTCAAACGGGTTCGAAGGATCGTCGTTCCGGGTCATCGCCATTTATCCTCGGATGGCCCAGAAAGCCAGGTTCAGCCCAGGGAAATCACCGGCTACATGGAAAGCAAAGCCACCGGAATTCATCAGCTGTTTCCAGTGTTCACTGCCACGGTCCAGTTCGTAATAGGTGGAGCCTGCGTGATACGGAATCTGGCGAGGCGCAACCGGCAATGGCAGCAGGCCGATGCCCGGCAGTTGCAGGTTGACCAGATCCCGGATGTGTTCAACCGAACCGACTTTGCTCTGTTGGGCAAAGCGGCCGCGCAAGGTTTCGCCCGGCACGTCGGCGCGGACGACAAGAATGAAGCTGGCGCTTTCGATCAGGCTGCGGTCGGCCAGCATGGCGACATGAATACCGTAGGCTTTCTCGACAATCGGAATCGGCGTGGCTTTGCTGTCGATCAACATCGACAGGGCTTCACGCAGGGCGTGCATCACCGGGGTGAAGCTCAGCGCCAGATTGTCATGCTGGTACGGCGGATACTCCGCTGGGCGACGCTCGGCCACGGAGAACGTCGCGAACTCTCCCGCCAGGCTGACCAGTTCGCTGAACAACCGCTCGGGGTGCAATGGACTCAGGTGAGCGAGGTGCTGGATCAGGGGCTGAGCCCGATTGACCAGTTGCAGCAGCATGAAGTCAGCGATCTCCGAGGCTCCGCCCGCGCCGGACGCTACCACGCGCCCGGCCAGTGCTTCGCCGCGCTGATGCAGCAGGCCCAACAGCTCGCTGCGAAACGCGCTCAAAAGGGCGCTGGCCGCGATATCCAGCACCGGCGGGATGTAAGTGTCATCCAGCACCAGCGCCCGGTCGGCACGTTTTTCCTTGATTCGCACCATGCCGATGGCTGCGTAATCACCCAAGCCATCCTGTGCGGTCAGCAAGCGCAGCGCGCGGGAGCCAATGGCTACCGGTGCGCGGTTCTCAAACGGCGCATTGTCATCGCGCACTTCGCGCACCTGGCTGATGTAGCGCGCCGCGCCGGGTTCTTCGCCTTCATCAACCGTGTCGCGAGCGCCCGCGCGACGCAGTGGCAAGGCCAGGTAAATCAGCCCGTCACGTAGATTGTCATCAATGCTCAGCGGGCTCGGTGCCAGGTCATCCTGAGGGATATTGAATGGCGTCCCGTCCGGCAACAGCCCACGGGCCGAGATGATTGCGAGTTTGCCCTGTGCAAGCAGGCCCTGATCGATCAATAACTCGGAGAACCCCCAGGCACCGGCTGACAATGGCCGACTGCGGGCATCGATGAGGTTTTCCAGGTAACGGTCATGCTGCTGGAAATGCTGTGTTCCAATGAACATGCCTTCCGACCAGACCACTCGATTGTTCCAGGACATGAGTTCTCCGATTGCCTATTGAGCGGGACGGGTTGGGATCGCGGCATCGGTGCGTATGGCTCGCACGTCGAGGCTGATCTGATATTCGCGGCGTTGGCCGGGGGCGACATCAAGCACCGCACGCCATTGCGCCTGGTCTATTTCGCGGTAACCGACGACGAGCCCGACATGACGGGTTGCAGGATCAAGCGGGCGCTGGATGCTCAATTGTTCGCCGGGCTGCAGCAGCACTTCGTCCTGATCAATCAGGTCAGGACCGAGCGTCGCAGGTGCACGCTCCACCAGGCCAAAGTAATCGGCGCGGGTGAAGTTAGCGGCGTTCTTGAGCTCAAAAATTCGCACTCGAACGGGTGCTGGCTGGCCGCTTGCGCCGGGATTGAGGCCGGCGATCGCCTGGAAATTCAACGTCAACGCGTTTGCGCCCGGCGCTGCGTCTGCAGAAGGTGGAGCGTCTTTGGCACAAGCGGCCAGCAGCATGATGAAAAGAGCTGCTACAGCACTACGAAACATCCTTTTTTCCTCGATATCCAGGGGCGTTGTCTGTTGCCGAACACGTTGTTACGGACGCCGCAACCGGGCGCTGTGCTCCTCGTAGGCGCGGCTGAACTCGCAACCGAACAGGTCTTGAAAATCATCCTCCGCCTCGCGGGAGATATTGCTGTAAAGCTCGCTGAACTGCTGCCAGTACTGAGCTTGACGCGATCCGGGCAGGAGATTTGAAAGCCCGCCGGGTTTACTCATCCGCGCTTCCAGTTCACTGGGTTCAAACCGTTTGAGCAGGTGTTTGATTGCGGCCTCGACGCCTGCCATGACGGCCAGTTGATGCGCGCGCAAATCGTCGAAACTGTCGCTGATTGCCTGGTCCGGTGGCATGAAAGCCTGATTGCCATGGCGCAGCAGGAGCAGCAGCGCTTCATCGGCATTGGGCGCGAACTTCAGCGGGTTGTTTTCCACCGGGCGGATCATGGTTTGCTGCATGCGGAACTCACCCTTGAGGCTGGTGCGCGCGCGCAGTACATCGATCAGGCCTTCAACCATCAACCGATAACTGCGGCCGATGGCTTCCATTTGCGCTTCGGCTTGAGCGTGATCGATGCGCAATTGATCCAGCCCTGCGCCGCGCAGAAAAGCTTGCAGTAATTGAGGTTGGGCGTGACTGGCGGCAGGTTCTGTAACCGGGGGGGGCGTCGGTTGCTCCTGGGCCGGGACGGGCGCAGCAACGGCCACAGGAATCGGCGCTGGCGGGATTTCTGGCACAGGTTCAGCGCTGACTGCCGCTGGCCTGGCTGGCGCAGGCATATCTGCAAACAGGTCCCAGTCTTCCGGGATTACCCCTGCCGTGGGAGCAGCGGGCGCAGGTGTTTCGAATACAGGAACGGGAGCCGCAGGCGCATGGGTGGCTGTCGGCGGCCGGAAGTCATGTCGTTCAGCTGGCACATGGTCCGGCTGAGTAACCGGCGGGACGGCAGACGGCGCCAGAAAGTCGAACAGGTCGGGCAGGGTATCGAACGAAGACGAGCCCTGAAAACCTGACGCGCTCGGCATGTCCAGCGGTGCAGCAGCGGGGACGGGCGACGACGGAGCCTGCTGGCGACCCATCAGCGCTTCAAAGCTGTTTGAGGCGTCCACGTTGCCGAGGCCGGGTTCCATCATTTGCAGATTGAAATCAATGCGTGCCTGTATTTCGTATTCGCCAATCCGGATAACTTCGCCGTCTTGTAATGGCTCACTGTTTCCACGGCGCAGCCTGATGCCTGCATTGACCAATTCAACGCCATTGGTGCTGTTATCGGTCAAATAATAACGGCCGTCTTTATATTGAATGACGCAATGTCTGGCTGAAACGAGGCGTTCAGGATCAGGTAATACCCAATCATTATCCGTGCTGCGCCCAATCGCTATCACGCCTTTGTCCATTGATTTTTCGGGACATTGGCCTGGCGTTATCTTGTGATAACTCGTAATGGTCAAACGCAGCGACATCGCGCCTCCTTGCATGCATCGCGAACAAAAAAACGGAAAGGTTGTTTCTGCGACAAAACGATTACAGTTTGATCAAAACAGCAAAAATATCCCTTTATATCGGCCATTTCGCTGAAATTCCGCGATTGTAAACACACCTTCATGGATGTCGTACAGATTGTGACCGTAGGGTTCAGTGGGATGCCAGTCCGGTCACAACTGTTTCACAAGCTTTACAGCTTACCTTGACATTGGCTGTTTCCTACACCAAAAATGCACAACTTATAAAATAATGGTGATGTCGACGTGACATCACAGATCGTACGCTTTCAGCAAAGTTCCGAAGTTACCCGGAAGAATTTATGCAAAGTGATTGCGATATTTTCGTAACTATTCCCGGACCTCGATAGGGAGATCGATTTGGTGGATGTTCCGTTGTTACTCGCCGCTGTTTCCGCGAACTCTCCGTGTGGCGAAGACCTGGAATATGACGCCGATTTTTTGCAGTTGGAGCGCGACGCACTCGGCAAACCCGAGCGCGTCATGGGCGATTCAATTCAGCCCGCCGAGCCGCCCCAATGGCGCAAGATCGAGCAGTCCAGCACCGCTCTCCTGCAGCGCAGCAAAGACTTGCGCATTACCCATTTCCTCCTGCAAAGCGCCCTTGCCCTCGACGGCATCAGCGGCCTGAGCAACGTCCTCGTTCTGACTCGCGATTTGCTCACGCAGTACTGGACCGATCTTTATCCGCAGCTCGACGCCGATGACGACAACGACCCGACCGTCAGAATCAATGCTCTGGCCGGTCTGACCTGCGACACCAATATCCAGCTGCTGCGTGAAAGCATCCTGATCCGCTCCCGGGCGTTCGGTCCGATCAGTCTTCGCGCTGCGCTGAATGCCGCTGGCCTGCAGCATTTTGGTGATGAACGCCTGACGTCCGATGAATTGGCGGGCGCACTGCAGGACGTAGACGCCGAGCAGTTGGACGGTATTCGTGCCGCGCTGGGGGCTGCTCGTGACGCCGCTGAAGCCATCGAACAGATAGTTTCCGAGCAAGTGGGGTCGGCTCAGGGTGTTGATCTTTCAGCCTTGAAACAGCCACTCAAACAGGCGCTGCAAGTGCTGGGTGAAACTGCCGTTCGCAGCGAGTTCGAGACGCCGCTCACAGAATCAAACGAACCTCGCGAACTTTTCAGTGAAACCAGCGCTCCGATTTCGGCCCGTTCTTCAGGGACGATCAGTAGTCGTGAGGACGTGTTGCGCAGTCTGGATCTGATACTCGGTTATTACGCCCGTCACGAGCCTTCGAGCCCGCTTCCGGTGTTGCTGAATCGCGCAAAGCTGTTGGTGAATGCGGACTTCGCAACCATCGTGCGCAATCTGATTCCCGACGGCATGAACCAATTTGAAAATCTGCGCGGACCCGAGGCCGACTGACTCGTAATCGAGTTGTTCTGGCCCGAGTTACGCAACACCGTTACCGGCACCGGCCGATGACGCTAACACCGTCGCATCAGCGACCAGGAGGAGCAACGTGGCGAACAGCAGTTCTCAGAAATTCATAGCGCGCAACCGCGCGCCACGGGTCCAGATCGAGTACGACGTAGAGCTTTACGGTGCCGAGAAGAAGGTCCAGCTGCCGTTCGTGATGGGCGTGATGGCCGATCTGGCGGGCAAACCTGCCGAGCCGCTGCCAGCGGTTGCCGATCGCAAGTTTCTGGAGATAGACGCTGATAACTTCGACTCGCGTCTCAAGGCGATGCAGCCACGCGTTGCGTTTCATGTGCCGAACGAACTGACCGGTGAAGGTAACCTGAGTCTGGATATCACGTTCGAAAGCATGGACGACTTCAGTCCGGCTGCCGTTGCTCGCAAGATCGATTCGCTGAACCAGTTGCTCGAAGCCCGCACCCAGCTGGCCAACCTGCTGACCTACATGGACGGCAAGACCGGCGCCGAAGAAATCATCATGAAAGCCATCAAGGATCCGGCGTTGCTCCAGGCCCTGGCCAGTGCGCCAAAGCCTCAGGACTCCGAGCCCAGTGCTTAATCAGGACAAATGATCATGACCGATTTGATGCGTGACAATCAGGCGCCACAGGGCTCCACTCAGGAAACCAGCGAGTTTGCTTCGCTGCTGATGCAAGAATTCAAACCCAAGACCGAGCGTGCTCGCGAAGCGGTTGAAACCGCCGTGCGGACCTTGGCCGAACACGCTTTGGCACAGACTGACCTCATCTCCAACGACGCGATCAAATCGATCGAGTCGATCATTGCGGCCATCGACGCAAAGCTCACCGCGCAGGTGAATCAGGTCATCCACCACCCGGAATTCCAGCAAGTGGAAAGCGCCTGGCGTGGTTTGCATTACCTGGTCAACAACACCGAAAGCGATGAGCAACTGAAGATTCGCGTGCTCAACATCTCCAAGCCGGAATTGCACAAGACCTTGAAGAAATTCAAAGGTACGGCCTGGGACCAGAGCCCGATCTTCAAGAAAATGTACGAAGAAGAATACGGCCAGTTCGGCGGCGAACCTTACGGTTGCCTGGTAGGCGATTACTACTTCGACCAGTCGCCGCCGGATGTCGAGCTGCTGGGTGAACTGTCAAAGGTCTGTGCAGCCATGCACTCGCCGTTTATTGCGGCCGCATCGCCTACCGTAATGGGCATGGGCTCGTGGCAGGAACTGTCCAACCCGCGTGACCTGACCAAAATTTTCACCACTCCGGAATACGCCGGCTGGCGCTCGCTGCGTGAGTCCGAGGACGCACGCTACATCGGCCTGACCATGCCGCGCTTCCTGGCACGTCTGCCGTACGGTGCCAAGACTGATCCGGTAGAAGCCTTCGCCTTCGAAGAAGACACCGACGGTGCCGACAGCGCCAATTACACTTGGGCGAATGCGGCCTACGCCATGGCCGTGAACATCAACCGTTCGTTCAAACACTACGGCTGGTGCTCGCGGATTCGCGGTATCGAATCCGGTGGTGAAGTGCAGAACCTGCCTGCACACACCTTCCCGACCGACGATGGCGGTGTGGACATGAAATGTCCGACTGAAATTGCCATCTCCGACCGTCGCGAAGCCGAACTGGCCAAAAACGGTTTCATGCCGCTGCTGCACAAGAAGAATACGGATTTCGCCGCGTTCATCGGCGCCCAGTCGCTGCAGAAGCCTGCCGAATACGACGATCCGGATGCGACCGCCAACGCCAATCTTGCAGCGCGTCTGCCTTACCTGTTCGCCACGTGCCGTTTCGCGCATTACTTGAAATGCATCGTGCGCGACAAAGTCGGCTCGTTCAAAGAGAAGGATGAGATGCAGCGCTGGTTGCAGGACTGGATCCTGAACTACGTCGATGGCGACCCTGCGCACTCTACCGAGACCACCAAGGCCCAGCACCCACTGGCTGCGGCCGAAGTTGTCGTGGAAGACGTAGAAGGCAATCCAGGTTACTACACCTCGAAATTCTTCCTGCGCCCGCACTACCAGCTCGAAGGTCTGACGGTATCGCTGCGTCTGGTTTCGAAGCTGCCGTCGGCAAAAAGCGCCTGATTCAGCAGTTATCGCAGGACCGGCTTTGACCGGGAGTCAGCACTGGCTGCTTCCCCCCAAAGCCGCTCCTGCGTCGTAGACCAAACGGCGCTGCCGTTTTACACAAAACCAGTGGCCATCGCCACATCAGGAGAGAACATGGCTGTCGATATTTTCATCAAGATCGGTGACATCAAGGGCGAGTCCATGGACAAGGCCCACAAGGACGAAATCGACGTGCTGAACTGGAGCTGGGGCATGTCCCAGTCCGGCAACATGCACGTCGGCAGCGGTGGCGGTGCTGGCAAGGTGAACATTCAGGACCTGTCGATCACCAAGTTCGTCGACAAGTCCACGCCAAATCTGATGATGCTGTGCAGCTCCGGTAAACACATCGACAAGGTCACGCTTACCGTGCGCAAGGCCGGTGGTGAAAGCCAGGTCGAGTACCTGATCATCAACCTCGAAGAAGTGCTGATCACCTCGCTGAGCACTGGCGGCTCGGGCAGCGATGATCGTCTGACTGAAAACGTGACCCTGAACTTCGCTCAGGTTCTGGTCGACTATCAGCCACAGAAAGCTGACGGCACCAAAGATGGCGGCGCGGTCAAATACGGCTGGAACATTCGTTCGAATACCAAGCGTTGATCGCAGGCGCCCCCGTTCAATCGGGGGCGCAACTTCACGTTCGATCTTTTGCCGGATGCCTGAATCATGGCCAAGCCTTCGTTTATCAATCTGTGGAATGGCTATCCCCCGTATCCCGGGCCAGCTGCGTGTGACGGGCCGTGGTCCAATCAGTGCGCCATTCGGATGAGTATCGCGCTGTGCGCTGAGCGAACTCTGCCGGTCAATTCGTCAACCTATACCGAGCCGCGCTGTGCTCATGGTCATGCGCGTGGGGCTGAGTCCCTGGCGAACTGGCTGTGGAAGAAGAAGCAGCTTGGGCCGCCAAAGATTTACACCAACAGCCCGGCTGACCGGCTCAGCTTGATTAACAAGACCGGGATCATTTTCTATAAAGATTTCTACTATCAGCCCAACGATCCAGACGGCAGTCCGAGCGGTGACCACATCGACTTGTGGAATCGTGGTCTAACTGCAAGCAAGGGCAGTGACTACTTCGTTCGCGCCAAGGCTGTCTGGTTTTGGGAGCTGAACTGATGCGCCTGTTCGCCGGGTTCACGTTGCTGTCTGCCAGCCTGCTCAGCCTCACTGCATGTGCAGCTCAGCCGTCTGCCACCAGTAGTAGCACGCTGACGACGGCCGAAATTGCCGGTCAGCCTGCCCATCTGAGCGACGGGCAGGGCCGTTGCGTCCTGACTCGCAAAGGAAGCGCAGCGCTAACGCTGGATATGCAGTGGCCATGTCGCTTCAGTGAAGATCGGCAACACAAAGTGCGAGTGGAGGATTTTCGCAAGGCACTGATCGTCATGGTCGAGCGTAGCGAGCCTATGCCGCCGCCAAGTACTGATTGCCTAACCGATTTACAGCCTGTTCGCTTCTACAAGGGCAAACTTGAGGCCGCGCCAGTGAGTCGGATTGCCGCTTGCGGCCCAGGCTTCTGGGATCAGAAAACCTTTACCTGGCAGTTCGACTGGTGAGCGACCTGACCCTGCGCGAGCGCCTGCAACCATCGTTGCTTGATCGCCTGACAGACCACGACCCGAGTAACCCTCAGGAAAGCGCCGACAAACGCGTGCTGTCCTTGAGTCAGCTCAAGGCTTCAGTGCTGCGCGACCTGGCGTGGTTACTCAATACCACGTCACTGCTCGATGGCGACGCGACGCTCAATACACCAGCGGGTACTTCTGTGATCAATTTTGGCTTGCCAGCTTTGGCGGGCAACAGTGCTTCGAGCATCGATATCGGCGCGCTGGAAATACTGATACATCGCGCCATTGCGACGTTTGAGCCGCGCATCTTGCGCAACACCCTGCGGGTGAGAGCGCGGGTCGGGCAGGGCGAGATGAATCACAACGCCCTGAGCTTCGAGATCGAAGGGGACTTGTGGGCCGAGCCGGTGGCCTTGCCGTTGCTGCTGCGCACCGATCTTGATCTCGAGTCAGGGCACGTCACCGTAGCGCCTGCCGAACAGCGGAGACGCTCATGAATCCGCGCCTGCTCGCCCTCTACAACCAGGAGCTGCAGCACGTACGCGAAAGCGCGGCGGAGTTTGCCAAGGAATACCCGAAAATCGCGGGTCGTCTGACGCTTTCGGGTATGGACTGTGCCGATCCCTACGTGGAACGCCTGCTGGAAGGTTTCGCCTATCTGACGGCGCGGGTGCAGCTGAAGCTCGATGCGCAATACCCGACCTTCACGCACAACCTGCTGGAGATTGCCTACCCCCATTACCTGGCACCGACACCGTCGATGACCGTGGTGCAAATGCAGGCTGATACCGACGAGGGTTCTCTGGCCAGCGGTTTTACGCTGCCGCGAAACAGTGTCCTGCGCGCGGCCCTTGGCCGTGACTCGCAAACTTCCTGCGAATACCGCACCGCTCACGCCGTCACGTTGTGGCCGTTGCAGGTCAGCCAGGCAGAGTATTTTGGCAACCCTTCGGCGGTATTGGGGCGTCTCGCGGCGAGCGAACCCAAGGCCAAGGCGGGCTTGCGCATTACCCTGCGCACCGGGGCCGAGCTGGCCTTCAATAAGCTGAGCCTGGAAAGCCTTCCGCTTTACCTCAACGGGGTCGATGAGCAGCCGTTCCGTCTTTACGAGCAACTGCTGGGCAGTGCCTGTGCGGTGTTCGCTCGTCAGCCCGGCAGCGACTGGGTCGAGCGACTGCCCGCAGATGCGCTGCGCTCCTGTGGTTTTGATGACCGTGAAGCTGCATTGCCGGTCGTGCCCCAGGCGTTTCAGGGCTATCGGCTGTTGCAGGAATACTTCGCCTTGCCGCAGCGTTTTCTGTTCGTCGAATTCGCTGAGCTGACCCGTGCCGTACAGCGTTGTGACGGACAGGAACTGGAGCTGATCATTCTTTTTGATCGCTTCGACCAGAGCCTTGAAGGCTCCGTGGGCCGCGACCAGTTTGTGCCGTTCTGCTCACCGGCCATCAATCTTTTTCCGCGTCGCGTGGACCGTATTCACCTGTCTGATCGGGTCAATGAGCACCACGTGATTGCTGACCGCACCCGGCCGATGGATTTTGAAATCCACTCCCTGACCAGCGTAACGGGCCACGGCACCGGGCCGGATCAGCCTTTTCTTCCGTTCTACGCCGTGCGCGATCCCTCGCGTTATGGCCGCGATAAAGCGTATTACACGGTACGGCGCGAGCCGCGTGTGCTGTCCAGTGAACAGCGCCGCAACGGCACCCGCTCGACGTACGTTGGCAGCGAAACGTTCGTCAGCCTGGTGGACGGTCAGCAGGCGCCTTATCGCCAGGATCTGCGGCAACTGGGCGTCAGCGCCTTGTGCACCAACCGCGACCTGCCGCTGTTCATGAGCGTGGGCAGCGGCAATACCGACTTCACGCTGGCCGACAGCGCGCCGGTGTCCGCAGTACGTTGCCTGACCGGCCCGAGCCGCCCGCGGGCCAGTCATGCCCACGACAACAAGGCCTGGCGTCTGATCAGCCAGCTATCGCTCAATTATCTTTCACTCAGTGAGCAGGGCCAGGGTGCTGCGGCGCTGCGTGAACTGCTGCGCTTGTATGGCGACAGTAACGACGCCGCACTCCAGTTGCAGATCGAAGGCCTGCGAGAGGTCAGCAGCAAAGCGGTAACCCGCCGACTGCCGATGCCCGGGCCGATCGTGTTTGGCCGTGGGCTGGAGATCACACTTGAGTTTGATGAAAATGCGTTTCGAGGCACGGGCGTATTTCTGCTCGGTGCCGTTTTCGAGCGCTTCCTGGCACGTTATGTGTCGATCAACAGCTTTACCGAAACGGTGATTCATACCACCGAACGCGGTGAGATCATGCGATGGAAAGCCAAGCCCGGACGCCGCCCAACTCTGTGAGCACGATAACGTCAATGCAGAGCGAGCCCTGGGAATACGATTTCTTCCAGGCATTGCGACGTATCGAATGCGAATCCCCGGACCTGCCCAGATTCGGCCATTCGTTGCGCCTTGCAGATGATCCATTGCGTCTGGGGCAACAGCCCGATTGCGCCTTCGCACCGTCGACACTGGCGTCTATGAGCCCGGCGGAAGACGGCAAAGCTGCGCGGCTGGAACAGTTTTTCTTTGGCCTCGGCGGCCCCAACGGTCCATTGCCGCTGCACATCACCGAATACGTGCGCGAACGTCAGCGCAATAACGGCGACAGTGCCAGCAAACGCTTTCTGGACGTGTTCCACCATCGCTTGCTAAGCCTGTTCTACCGCGCCTGGGCAGAAGCCAGCCCGACTGTCAGCCATGATCGCCCTGACGACGATTACTGGGCCGCACGCCTGGCTGCCTTGAGTGGGCGCGGTATGCCGAGCCTGCTGGAGCAGGGGCTGATTCCCGATACGGCAAAGCTGCATTACAGCGGTCATCTTTCGGCTCAGACCCGTTACCCCGATGGGTTGCGGGCGATCCTCTCCCACTATTTCGGTTTGCCGGTGGAGATCGAGGAGTACGTCGGCCAATGGCTGGAGTTGCCGGAGCGCAGTCGCGTTGGCGTGAGCGGTCATCAACTGGGCGTCGATTTTTGCCTGGGCAGTCACGTCTGGGACCGTCAGCACAAATTCCGCATTCGCCTCGGGCCGCTCAAGCTCGACGATTACATGGGCATGTTGCCCGACGGTGAACCCTTTAAGGAGCTGGTGGTCTGGGTCGCCGAATACCTCGGGCATGAGCTGGACTGGGATCTGAACCTGGTGCTTCAGCAGCCCGAGGTTCCGAAATTTCAACTCAACGGGCGCCAGCGGCTGGGGTTCAACACCTGGCTCGGTCAGCCACAAACAGACGCCAAGGACTTGATTCTGGCCCGGCACTACGCCGAGCAGGCCACGTCAGCACAACTTTCAAGGAGTAATGAACATGGGTGAAATCAGTCGCGCCGCGCTGTTTGGCAAACTCAACAGCGTCGGCTACAAGGCTATCGAGGCCGCTACGGTCTTCTGCAAGCTGCGGGGCAACCCGTATGTGGAGCTTGCCCACTGGTTTCACCAACTGCTGCAACTTCAGGACTCGGACCTGCATCGCATCATTCGTCAGTTCAATGTCGAGCCTGCGCGCCTTGCCCGTGACCTCACCGAAGCGCTGGACCGCCTGCCGCGCGGCTCGACGTCTATCACGGACCTGTCTTCGCAAGTCGAAGAGTCCGTCGAGCGTGGCTGGGTTTACGGCAGCCTGATGTTCGGTGAAAACCAGGTGCGCACCGGCTATTTGCTGCTCGGCATTCTCAAGACTCCCAGCCTGCGTAATGCCTTGCTGGGGTTGTCGTCCGAGTTCAACAAAGTCAAAGTCGAAACCTTGAGTGAGCGCTTTGACGAATACGTCGGTGATTCGCCGGAAAACGCCCTGAGCGCCAGTGACGGTTTCAATGCCGGTGCCGTGCCGGGCGAGGCGAGCGGTGCCATGGCCCCGAGCGCCATGGGTAAGCAGGAAGCGCTCAAGCGTTTTACGGTCGACCTCACCGAGCAAGCCCGCAGCGGCAAACTGGACCCCATCGTGGGGCGCGATGAGGAGATCCGCCAACTGGTCGACATCCTCATGCGCCGTCGCCAGAACAACCCGATCCTCACCGGTGAGGCGGGCGTGGGTAAAACCGCCGTGGTCGAAGGTTTCGCCTTGCGCATCGTAGCCGGGGACGTGCCGCCGTCGCTCAAGGACGTCGAGTTGCGTAGCCTGGACGTCGGCCTGCTACAGGCCGGGGCGAGCATGAAGGGTGAGTTCGAGCAACGTTTGCGTCAGGTGATCGAGGACGTTCAGGCGTCGCCCAAGCCAATCATTCTGTTTATCGACGAGGCCCACACCCTGGTGGGTGCTGGTGGTGCGGCGGGCACTGGCGATGCCGCCAACCTGCTCAAACCGGCCTTGGCCCGCGGCTCCTTGCGAACCGTCGCGGCGACGACGTGGGCCGAGTATAAAAAACACATCGAGAAAGACCCGGCACTGACCCGTCGCTTTCAGGTCGTGCAAGTTGCCGAGCCTTCGGAAGACAAGGCCCTGCTGATGATGCGTGGCGTGGCATCGACCATGGAAAAACACCATCAGGTGCAGATTCTCGACGAGGCCCTGGAGGCTTCGGTCAAGCTGTCTCACCGGTACATTCCCGCCCGTCAGTTGCCGGACAAATCCGTCAGCCTGCTGGACACCGCTTGCGCTCGCGTTGCGATCAGCCTGCATGCGGTACCGGCTGAAGTCGATGACAGCCGTCGCCGTATCGAAGCGCTGGAAACCGAGTTGCAAATCATCGCCCGCGAGCATGCCATTGGCGTGGATATTGGCGCGCGGCAGAGCAACACTTCTGAGCTGTTGAGCAGCGAGCGCGAACGTCTGCTGGCGCTTGAAGGTCGCTGGGCGGAAGAAAAAGCACTTGTGGATGAGTTGCTCGCGACCCGCGCCCAATTGCGTGAAAGCGCGGGCGTTGTCGACAGCGATGCAGGCCGCGAAGCCCAACCCGAAGCCCACGCCGGATTGCGTGAGCAACTGGTTGATCTGCAAAAGCGCCTGAGCGCATTGCAGGGCGAGACGCCGTTGATTCTGCCCACTGTCGATTATCAGGCGGTGGCTTCAGTGGTTGCCGACTGGACCGGCATTCCAGTCGGTCGTATGGCGCGCAACGAACTTGAGACCGTGCTCAACCTTGATAAGCACCTGAAGAAGCGCATCATTGGTCAGGATCACGCCCTGCAGATGATCGCCCGACGCATTCAGACCTCCCGTGCAGGGCTCGATAACCCCAGCAAGCCGGTAGGCGTGTTCATGCTGGCCGGTACATCGGGCGTCGGTAAAACAGAAACCGCGCTGGCGCTGGCTGAGGCCATGTACGGCGGCGAACAGAACGTCATCACCATCAACATGAGCGAGTTCCAGGAAGCGCACACCGTTTCGACCCTCAAGGGTGCTCCTCCCGGCTATGTCGGTTATGGCGAAGGCGGCGTGTTGACTGAGGCCGTGCGCCGCAAGCCTTACAGCGTGGTGCTGCTTGATGAAGTGGAAAAAGCCCACCCTGACGTCCATGAAATCTTCTTCCAGGTCTTCGACAAGGGCGTGATGGAGGACGGCGAGGGCCGGGTCATCGACTTCAAGAACACCCTGATTCTGCTGACCACCAATGCCGGTACCGAGCTGATTTCACACCTGTGCAAAGACGTGCAGAATCTGCCCGACCCCGAGGATATCGCCAAGGCTCTGCGTCAGCCGTTGCTGGAGATTTTCCCGCCTGCGCTGCTCGGTCGTCTGGTAACGATTCCGTACTATCCGCTTAGCGACACCATGCTCAAGTCGATTACCCGCCTGCAACTCGACCGGGTCAAAAAACGCGTTGAAAGCACCCACAAAGTCGCGTTCGATTACGATGACGCGGTGGTCGACCTGATCGTTTCGCGCTGCACCGAAACCGAAAGCGGCGGCCGGATGATTGACGCGATTCTGACCAACACCCTGCTGCCCGACATGAGCCGAGAATTCCTCACCCGCATGCTCGACGGCAAGCCCATGGCGAGCGTGAGCATCAGGGCGCTGGACGGCGAATTCGATTATCAGTTTGGCGATGCCAACTGAGCGTGCGAGCGCTAGCTAACTACTCTGGCTATTTAACGGAATAAACCATGCTGTTCACCCAACTCACACGTCTGGCACAGATCAACAGCCCGCTCGGGCCGGATGTGCTGCTGCTCAAGAACATGGGCGGCGGCGATGAGCTGGGGCGGATGTTTGATTACACCCTGCAGCTCACGTCCACAGATGGCGCCATCGACCTCAATCAGTTGCTGGGCAAACCCATGAGCCTGTCGCTGCGCCTGGACGACGGCAGCCAGCGCTACTTTCACGGGATTGTCGCGCGTTGCAGTCAGGAGGTTGGCCAAGGCCAGTTCGCCAGCTATCAGGTTACGTTGCGCCCTTGGCTGTGGCTGCTGACGCGGACGTCCGATTGCCGGATATTCCAGAACCAGACCATCCCGCAGATCATCAAGCAGGTCTTTCGCGACCTGGGCTTCTCGGATTTCGAAGACGCGCTGAGCCGCCCCTATCGGGAGTGGGAGTACTGCGTCCAGTACCGCGAAAGCAGCTTCGACTTCGTCAGTCGCCTGATGGAACAGGAAGGTATTTATTACTTCTTCCGCCATGAAAAAGACCGCCACGTGCTGGTGCTTGCCGATGCTTATGGCGCACATCAAAACGCACCGGGTTATGCCTCGGTGCCGTATTTCCCGCCTGATGGTCAGCACCGCGAACGCGACCACATTAACGACTGGCGTCTGGCCCAGGAAGTCCAGCCGGGCTCGCTGGAGCTTAACGACTACGACTTCCAGCGTCCGTCCGCCAGCATTAACGTGCGCTCGGCCATGCCCCGGCCCCACACGGCAGGCGATTACCCGCTGTACGACTACCCCGGTACTTACGTGCAAAGTCAGGACGGCGAGCATTACGCCCGCACGCGCATTGAAGCGCTGCAAAGCTTGCATGAGCGCGTCGAACTGAGCGGCAACGCCCGAGGCCTTGGCACAGGGCACCTGTTCAGCATGACCGGCTTTGGTCGCGACGATCAGAACCGCGAATACCTGATCGTCGGCGCGCGCTATTACGTCGCTCAGGAAAGCCACGAATCCGGCGCAGGCTCCGCCGGTCCACAATTCGAAAGCGCCCTGACCTGCATCGATGCCCAACAAAGCTTTCGGCCGCTGGCCAGCACCTCAAGGCCCATCGTCAAAGGCCCGCAAACCGCCATCGTCGTGGGCCCCAGCGGCGAGGAAATCTGGACTGACCAGTTTGGCCGGGTCAAGGTGCATTTCTACTGGGACCGGCACGACCAGTCCAACGAAAACAGCTCCTGCTGGATCCGCGTATCTCAAGCATGGGCGGGCAAGAACTGGGGCTCGATGCAGATTCCACGGATCGGTCAGGAAGTGATTGTGAGCTTTCTGGAAGGCGATCCGGACCGCCCGATCATCACCGGTCGCGTGTACAACGCGGAACAGACCGTGCCCTACGATTTGCCCGCCAATGCGACCCAAAGCGGCATGAAAAGCCGCTCCAGCAAGGGGGGTACGCCTGCTAACTTCAATGAAATCCGGATGGAGGACAGGAAGGGCGAGGAGCAGCTGTTTATTCACGCGGAAAAGAATCAGGACATCGAGGTCGAGAACGACGAGACCCACTGGGTGGGCCATGACCGAAGTAAAACCATTGATAACGATGAAACTGTTCACGTCAGGCATGACCGCACCGAGACGGTAGATAACAACGAAACAATCACGGTGCATGCCAATCGGAGCAAAACGGTTGATCGCAACGAGACAGTAAAAATAGGCATGAACAAGTCTGAAACCATCCTGATGGCTTCTTTGCAGAACGTCGGCCTGGGGCGCATGGAGAACGTGGGACTGGGCTATAGCCTCAATGTCGGCATGATGATGAATACGTTTGTCGGCCTTAACCAGACGACTCAAGTGGTCAAGAAAAAAACGCTATCGGTGGGTGATAGCTACAAGCTGAGCGTCGGCGGCAGCGATGATGGCTCGACTATTACGATGGATGGCAAGAGCATCAAGCTGGGCAGTAAAACCATCGAGATCACCGCTGACCAGGAAATCCGACTGACATGCGGTCAGAGCACGATCCGCATTACTCCCTCCGAAATAGAGATACTTTCACCGAATGTCGACATCAACTGCTAGCTCAATCACCACCGTGTATTCAGGCAATGCGTCGAGGCTTGACGGTGTCAGCCTGCTTTTCCAGACAAGGACATCGGCATGAGCGGTCTTCCTGTTTCTCACGTGGGCGAAAAGGTATCCGGAAATGTAATCGCTACCGGATCTCCGACGGTTCACGTCGGTAGCTCCGGCGTCGGGATGGCCGACCGGGTCTCTGCATGTGTGCCAAATGTCGGCCAGCCGGTCAACCCGATGCTGGGCTGCAAGCTGCTGCCAGAGGAGGTGGATTTTGCGTTGACCGCCCCCGACACGTTCAGCTTCGGGCGTGGCTACCTGTCCAGCAATCCTCGAGTGAGCAAGCTGGGGCAGGGGTGGTCGCTCCCAGGTGAAAGTGTCACGCTGGAGCTGGATGCCAATACCTGTGTGTTGATCGATGTCCAAGGCCGCCGCATTACTTTCCCTGCGCTGGAGCCCGGCAAAATACACTATTCGGGTAGCGAGCAACTCTGGTTGCGCCGAGGTGGCGTTTCATCGGAGCAGCCATTGTTTTCGCCCTGGAAGGGGCGTTGGTCGCCCGTCCCACCGGCGATGCAGGCCAGTGAAGCTGCCGTTCTGCTGCTGGCGGGCAACAGTTATCTCTGTTTTATGCGTCAGCCTGATGGAGTATGGCGTCTGCATTCAGCATTTGGCCGCAGCGGTTACCTCACTGAGTTTGGCTGGAGTCGCAGAGGTTTTCTCGCCAGCATCCGTGACAGCGCTGGACGTAGCTATGGCCTGGTGTATCAGCAGGTATGCGCGCCACAGGCCGGTGACGACGGAGTGCGTCTTTGCGGTGTGATTCTGGCTAATACAGACGGCCCTATTCCGGAAAGCTTCGATCCTCAGGCGCTGGGTAATGATTGGCTGGTGCGCTACGAATTCAATGAAGTGGGCGACCTGATAGCCGTGCGTGACCGTTCGGGCGAACGGGTGAGGGTGTTCGCGTGGAACAACCACATCATGACTGCACATGGCGAGCCGGGCGGTCAGGAAGTGCGTTATGAATGGGACACGCATCTGCCGTCGGGGCGAGTGGTCAAGCAAAGTGAGGCCGAGGGACTGGTTCGCGAATTCCGTTACTACGCGGATGCCACCGATGTTATCGATAGCATGGGGCGTGTTGAACGTTACGAGTTCAGCGGCAGCGATGGTGAAAGGCGCTGGACTGCACTGGTACGCGCCGATGGCAGTCGTACGGAGTTCGAATACGACCTGTTCGGTCGGCTGGTTGTTATCCGTGACCCGCTGGGCCGAGAGTCCCGTCGTCGGCTTGATGGTCAGGGGCGAGTCCTTGAAGAGGAATCGCCCGGCAAAAGTCGATACCGCAAGACGCTGGATGAAGAGACCGGTTTACTCAACGAACTTGTTGATTCCATGGGGCGCAGCTGGCGTTTTGAACGGGATACTCGCAGTAATCTGACACGCGCGACCGGTCCGGGTGGCACGACTCTCTACCGCTACGATGATTCGTCTCTGCCTGATCGCCCCACGCAAGTGATCGACAGCAAGGGGGGCGTGAAAACCTTTCAGTGGAGTCGCCTTGGCCTGCCTGTCAGTGTCACGGACTGCTCTGGCCAGACATATCGTTATGAGTACGATCTGGAGGGACGTCTCATCGCTGAAATCGATCCGGCAGGTCAGGTCTCGCGCCGTAGCTACGACCTTCTCGGCCAGGTCACTGGGCTTTCATTTCCCGATGGCGCGAGTCTTGTTTACCGCTATGACAAGCAGGGACGGCAAACCCATATGGCCGATGCCCAGGGGCATTGCACGCAATTCTTCTGGGACAGATACGGACGACTGTTGCGCGCTGTGGACTCAGCAGGGCAAGAGCTGAATTACCTTTACGATGCTGCTGGTCGGCTGTGCATGCTCACCAATCAGAATGGTGCCAAAGCGCGTTTTGCCTGGGATGAGCTGGACCGGTTGGTCGAAGAGAACGGTTTCGACGGGCGTCGTCAGCAATATCGCTACAACCTTGCTGATGAGTTGGTGGTGCGCATTGATGGCGAGCAGCGTGAGACCCATTATCAGTACAACCTCGATGGACGTGTGGTCAGCACGAACTTCCCGGCCACTGCAAACGCTGCGGCTTTCAGTGAACACTACAGCTGGTTGGCGGATGGTCGTCTGGCAAGTGTAAGAGGGCCTGACTGCGAAGTGCGTTTTGCCTATGACGATGCTGGCAATCTATGCCTTGAGAGTCAGATCCATGCCGATGGCTGGGTCTACAGCGTTCAACACCAGCACGACGAATTGGGTAAGCGTGAAAGCAGCCAGTATGGCGACGCGCCTCTGGTTAAATGGCTTACCTACGGGTCAGGTCATTTGCATGGCGTGATGGTTGAGCAGGTTGAGCTCAGCTTTGAGCGCGATGCTTTGCACCGCGAAAAACACCGGGACGCCCGACTCAAGGGCAAGCCGCAAACCTTATTTGATCAGCAGCGCGATTACGACGCGTCAGGGCGGCTTGCTCAAAGCAAGCTGACCCGGTCCGGTGCAGATGGCTGGCAGCGCAGCTATCGCTATGACTTGCTCGGACAATTAACGCAGATTGACGACAGCGTCAGTTCTGCCTTGAAGTACCAGTACGACCTGAGTGGAAGGCTGGTTTCCAGTCGCCGTGGCAATACCGTAGAGCAGCTTTACCGTTTCGATCCGGCCGGCAACAGGCTAGATACTGCTGGATTGCAGGGTGCCGAAAAGCTCTTGCAGCATGAGCATAACGAGCTCTATCGCTCGGGTTATACCGATTCCCAACGCTCGGCGCTGGCTCAAGGCGTAGATTCGTCCTGCTTGGGGAACCGTGTTGAGGTCTTCCAGGGCAGCACCTATCGTTACGATGCGTCGGGGCATCTGATTGAGCGCAAGGACTCTGACGGTCAGCGACTCTTGCTGGCCTACGATGGTGCCAACCGTTTGATCCACATGCTTCGCCAGCGTCCCGATGGGGAACATGTCGAAGCGCGCTACCGTTACGATGCGCTATCCAGACGTATCGCAAAAACTGTACGCGAAGGTGCTGAACAGCAGCGGGTTCGCTACGGCTGGGACGGCGAGCGGCAGTGTGCAGAAGCCTTCGAAAGGCTGTTGCGCACCACCGTGCATGAACCTGAAAGTTTTGTCCCCATGCTGCGCATTGAACAATCGTGCGAGCCTGACACGCCAGAGTTGCTGGAAATTCGTCGCGCCATGGCGGCAGAAGATCAGCCTTTGCCTGCGCAGTGTCATCCTGTATTGGGTGCGCCCAGCATCAGCTTTTTCCACACCGACCACATCGGTACGCCGCTGCAGTTAAGCGATCAGGATGGTCAGGTGACGTGGCAAGCTCATCCTGATACATGGCGAGGGGTGACGGAGGAAACAGGCTCTACCGACCAACCCATCCGTTTTCAGGGACAGCATCACGACGATGAAAGTGGTCTTTATTACAACCGCCATCGTTATTACTTACCTGAAATAGGACGTTACGCCAGCCAGGACCCCATCGGTTTCAGGGGTGGCCCCAATGCCTATGTCTATGCATTGAATGCTCCCTCCGTCGCCTATGACCCAAGCGGGCTGATTGTGCCGCTGATTATTTTAGCCGGTGCTTTCCTTGGCCGCGCAGCACTGGGCGCGACCATCGAAGTGGGGATGCAGGCGGGTAAGCAGTTGCTGGGTCAGGTAAAAGATAATTGGGATAATGATCGCGACCTGATGGACTTTAAGTGGGGGTGTATCGATATTAATTGGAAACATGTGGGGGCGGCAGGCGCCTTTGGTGCAGTTGCACCAGGTTTGTTCGGTTCTGCCAAAACGGTCCTCACATCGTCAAAGGCGCTCAAAACTCTGTCCGGCCAAGCTGCAAATACTGCCAATCGTGCTGCAAAACTGGCCGCCCGTAAGGCCGCGCACACCAACACTCTTAAAACCACAGTTGCTACCCAGGCGGCTTGGCAAACCGGCAAAGTGATCGTCAATTGTCCTTTGAAGGATGAAGACGAGGAGTGTCAAAACCAGTGATCAAATACTTTCTGATAATGACGGCAGTCGCCATTCCCGTTGCCTACTTTTATAACCTTCTGGAAAAGTATCTAGGCGACACATGGTTAACGGTTGGGGTGTTTGCCCTGGTACTGATTTCTTTACGAATCGGTCTCTATCTGTACCGTAGGTCCAAAGGCATTAAGGATAATTATCTGGACGAGTGACTTTCCTGGGACTTTTTCTGATGGCGTCTGACTGGAGGCGTCAAACCGGGCTCGCGTAGCTTAATGACCAGGATTTCCATGGTGAGTAACCCCCCTGAATTGCTGGCCGCGCTGGACAAGCTAATCCTGGCATTGAAAAGCACAGGCAAAATGGGGCCTGCGGACTTCTTCTCGAAGAAGTCCGTCGAGCTGCAGGCAGCAGTTACCGCCGATGCTGCGATTCAAGAACTTTCGACCTGTAGTGCAATTGCACAGTATGGTGATTTCACTTTCAGCGAAGAGCGGCTGCTGGAAGAGGTTGTGGATGCAGCGATCAGAAGTCGCAATTAGATTTGCTGAGGCTTCGCTGCTGTAGAACGTTGGCTGAGAAAATTACCGCGGCGGGCCTGAAAGGGAATGGGGCTGCTGTTGAATCACTTGCCCCGCAGATATAGATGGGGTTGCCTAAACGGAGTTTTTTGATTGATCAGCGGAGAATTGAAGGCCTTTGTTGAAAAGGCAGATGGCGATGTCATTCGTGTGAAGGTCAACGACCGCGATCTCTCTGCAGAGCTAGCTGCTGTCGGGTTCTTAGGGGCGCTTGAAGAGGGTGTCTTTGAGCGTTACGTCGCTGATGATGTAGAAAAAGCCAAGGTATTTGACTCACTTCGTTTGCTCCACATCGCTTTCTCCAACGGCAAGGAATGGTGCCCCGCAGAGGTGTTTGAATATCTGCGTGATAAGGCGTTGCTCAGTGGAGAATTTGTCAGGGTTTCGTGGACGCAACCGGGGCAGTATCGGCTTGAGTTTGTTTGATGCACGTCCTGTGAAGAGCCGATTCATCGGGCCCCAAGATCACTGAATTGAAACCCATCCTGTAGGAGCGCACGAGCACCGCGAGGCCGCGATAGCTTTTTGTCAGACCCACCGCTATCGCGGCCTCGCGTTGCTCGTGCGCTGCTACAGGTCTACCGGTTGGCGCGAGACAGCGCGGTGAGCCTGCAAAACAACAAAGCCCGCACAAGGCGGGCTCTGCAGCACTTCAGCATTTACACCAAGGTGTTCTTCTTGATGCTGCCTTCCTGAATGATCATCGCCAGGTTTTCACCTTGGCCCACCAGACACTCGATGGATTCAAGCGGGTTGCCGTCGACCACCAGCAGGTCGGCGATGGCGCCTTCGGCGATGCAGCCGAGCAGGCCTTCGCGTTGCAGGATTTTTGCTGCGACAGTGGTGGCGCTGCGCAGGGCGGCGAGGTTGCCTAGCACTTCGGCGCGGATCTGCAACTCATGGCTTTGGTATTGATGCATGTCGCCCAGCAGGTCGGAGCCATAGCCCATTTCCACGCCCGCTTCTGCGAATAGTTTCAGCGCGTTGCGACCGGCCAAACGCACGTCTTCAATCTTGGCCACGGAGTCAGGCGGCAGACCGGCTTCGGCGCCATGTTTGGCCAGCATCTCGTAGGTGACTTGGGTCGGTACAGCGAACGCGCCTTTTTCGGCCATGAGTTTCGCTGTGTCGGCGTCGACCAGATTGCCGTGTTCAATGGTGCGCACGCCGCACTCGATAGCGCGACGAATCGCCCGTGCGGTATAAGCGTGAGCCATTACGTAAGTATTGGCGGCTTCGGCCTCATCGACGATGGCGCGGATTTCCGCCTCGCTGTACTGCGTGTTGGCAATCGGGTCTGTCGGTGAGGACACGCCGCCCGAAGCCATGATCTTGATCTGGTTGGCGCCTTGTTGCAGTTCTTCACGCACGGCCAGACGCACGTTATCAACGCCGTCCACGACGCGGGCGATAGCGCCAGCGCGGAAGCAGCACGAACACGGCTCGCTCAGCAGCAGCTCCCCACGAGCCCGCATGTCACCGTGACCACCGGTTTGGGACAGCGCTTTACCGGCTGCAAAAATACGCGGCCCCGGCACGAGGCCCAGCGCGATGGAGCGAGCCAGCGCCCAGTCGGCACCGCCCGCGTCACGCACGGTAGTGAAACCGCGATTGAGCATCGCCTCAAGAATCGGCAAGGCGCGGTACATGATGATGGCGTTGGGTTGCAGCGCATTCATGCCCAGGTTGGCGTTGGAGGCCAGCACGTGAACGTGGCAGTCGATCAGGCCTGGCATCAGCGTGCGGCCGTTCAGATCGATGACTTGGGCGTCGGCTTCGGCAGCGTCATTTTGTGGGCGAACAGCGCTGATGCGTCCACCCTCGATCACAACTTCCAGACCTCCCAGCAACTCGCCTTTGTTCAGGTCGAGCAACTGGCCGTTACGCAGGATCAGACGTGCAGCGTTTTGAGTACTCATTGCAGAGCGGCTCCCTTGAAGGTGGCATTGGCGGTGGTCTTGCGGTCGCGGTACAGAAACGCGCCGCAACCGCTGACCACCGCCGCGAACATGATGTAGAAGGCCGGCGCGACGTTGCTGCCGGTGTTGGCGATCAGCCAGGTAATGGTGAACGTGGCAAAGCCGCCGAAGATCGTGACCGCAAAGTTGTAGGCCACGGACAGGCCGGTGGACAGCACGTGAGTTGGCAGCAGTTCGCTGAACG
Source organism: Pseudomonas quasicaspiana (assembly GCF_021147825.1). NCBI lineage: Bacteria > Pseudomonadati > Pseudomonadota > Gammaproteobacteria > Pseudomonadales > Pseudomonadaceae > Pseudomonas > Pseudomonas quasicaspiana. Next base: position 1,303 of record NZ_JAGTPI010000028.1, on the reverse strand, counting down.
CGGCCAGAATCGAACCGATGTAACCGGCGATCAGCAGGCCCATGACCACTTCAAAGATCAGCAGCGAGGCCAGCCCCGGCATCTGGTTGATGAACAGGAACATCGGATAAGCCGCAACGAAAATCGCCGCCGCCGAACCCAGCAGCCAAGGCCTGCGACCGGTTTTGTCAGCCAGCATGCCGACAATGGGCGTCGCGACGATCAACACCGCGCCGCCCATCATCCCGGCGCTGAAACCGATGCCACTGGGCAGCCCCAGAACGCGGGTTGAATAGGACGGGATGTAGAACAGAATCGCGTAGGTGCAGACCGTCCACAGCACAACCAGCGAGAAGCTGATCAGGGTTTCCCGTGGGTAGGTGCGGAAGACTTCGCGCAGTGGCGATTCGGTGGTTTTGGACTCTTTGTAAACCGGCGTCTCGTCGATGCGGCTACGGATGTAGAAACCGACCGGACCGATCAGCGTGCCGATGATGAAAGGGATCCGCCAGCCCCAGCTTTCCAGCTGTGCTTGAGTCAGGTAGTTCGAGAGGATGGCGCCCAGTGTGGAACCCAGCAGCACGGCGACGCCGATGCTGGCCTGAATCCAGCTGGAGTAAAACGCCTTCTTGCCGTCTGGGGCGTGCTCGGTCAGGAAGGCCGTCGCGCTGCCCATTTCACCGCCCGCGGAGAAACCTTGCAGCAGCCTTGCGAGCACGATCAACACCGGCGCAATCATGCCGATCTGTGCATAACTCGGGGTGATCGCAATGATCAGCGTACCCAGCGCCATCAACAGGATGGTCAGTGAAAGGGCTGCTTTACGCCCGTGCTTGTCCCCATAAACGCCCAGCACAATGCCGCCGACCGGACGCATGAAAAAGCCTACGCCGAAAGTCGCCAATGCCAGTAGATAAGAAGTGAGTTCGCTGTCGGTGGGGAAAAACACCTTGGCGATGATGACCGAGAAGAAGCTGTAGACCGTGAAGTCGAACCATTCAAGACCGTTGCCGATCACTGTCGCGATCACGGCTTTTCGTGCTTTCTGGTTGTGGGTTGGCGTGTTTTTTATAGCGTTCACGTTGAACTCCTGCATGCAAATTACGCAGGGAGTGGTCCCGCGCACGAGTGGGGCAGAGAAGCAATCGGGTGAAACATCGTCAGGGTCTTGTGCCCTTGTAGGCCCGAGAATAACTCGCGAAATTGAATGCGGGAAAACGCTCATTGGGAAGATATGCATGCGCTGGATGCATGCAAGAGGACGTGGATCTGTAGGAGCTGTCGAGCACCGCGAGGCTGCGATATCGGTGCGTCCGACAAATCG
>NZ_JAGTPI010000027.1:0-74128 GCF_021147825.1 Pseudomonas quasicaspiana | reverse complement strand
CGATATGGCTGGATGCAATCTGGAGTGAACTGCGTCCAGCCTTATCGCGAGCAAGCTCTGCTCCCACAGGAACCAGCGTCTGACGATACAAATGCGTCGCCTGTAACGACCTCTCCCCGACCAAAGCAGATCCCACGATCTTCACACCAATATCCAGGATTGCGCAGATCCTGTGGGAGCTGGGCTTGCCCGCGATATGGCTGGATGCAATCTGGAGTGAACTGCGTCCAGCCTTATCGCGAGCAAGCTCTGCTCCCACAGGAACCAGCGTCTGACGATACAAATGCGTCGGCTGTAGCGACCTCCTCCCGGCTAAAGCCGGTCCCACGACATTGGCGACATACTCAACACATCCAGTTAACCACTGGAAAAGTTCCGCCACAGCCAATACAATGTTCGGCTTTCTTTAACGACCTAGGTGAAACGTCCATGCAGCCCATGCTGAATATCGCGCTGCGCGCCGCCCGCAGCGCCAGCGAATTGATCTTCCGCTCCATCGAGCGCCTGGATACCATCAAGGTCGATGAAAAAGGTGCGAAGGATTACGTCAGCGAAATCGACCGCGCTGCCGAGCAACTGATCATCACCGCCCTGCGCAAGGCATACCCGACTCACGGCATCCTTGGCGAAGAAACCGGAATGCATGAAGGCAGCGGCGAAGGCGCTGACTACCTGTGGATCATCGACCCACTGGACGGCACCACCAACTTCGTTCGCGGCATCCCGCACTTCGCCGTCAGCATTGCCTGCAAACATAAAGGCCGTCTGGCTCACGCAGTGGTTCTGGACCCGGTTCGCCAGGAAGAATTCACCGCCAGCGCCGGTAACGGCGCACAGCTCAACGGTCGCCGTATGCGCGTCAGCCCGCGCACCAGCCTTGATGGCGCCCTGCTCGGCACTGGCTTCCCGTTCCGCGACGACCAGATGGACAACCTGGAAAACTACCTGGGCATGTTCCGCAGCCTGGTAGGTCAGACCGCTGGCATCCGCCGCGCAGGCGCTGCGAGCCTGGACCTGGCCTACGTCGCTGCCGGTCGCTTCGACGCATTCTGGGAATCAGGCCTGTCCGAGTGGGACATGGCTGCAGGCGCACTGCTGATTCAGGAAGCAGGCGGTCTGGTCAGCGACTTCACAGGCGGTCACGACTTCCTGGAGAAAGGCCACATCGTTGCCGGTAACACCAAGTGCTTCAAAGCTGTTCTGACCTCCATCGCACCGCACCTGCCGGCCACGATGAAGCGTTAAGATTCAGCCCCATAAAAAAACCGGCCAAGCGCCGGTTTTTTTATGCCTGCCACTTTCCGCCACACAGAAAAAGAAAAAGCACCCAAAGGTGCTTTTTCTGATCAACGCAGACTCAAAACTTATTGCTGGTTTTGACCCAGAATCAGCTGGCCTTCCTTGTTGACTGGAATCTGACCGCCTGGATCACGATCCATGCGCACCTGACCGACCTTGTCGTTCAACTTGTACTTCACGTCATAACCCACGACCTTGTCGCTGATGTCATTGACCGTGTTGCAGCGAGTTTCGGTGGTGGTGTAAGTGTCGCGGTTCTGCATACCTTCCTGAACCTTGTTACCGGCATAGCCGCCGCCAACAGCGCCCGCTACGGTGGCGATCTTCTTGCCGTTACCGCCGCCTACCTGGTTACCCAGCAAGCCGCCTGCAACAGCGCCGATCACACTGCCCACAATCTGGTGCTCATCCTTGACCGGAGCACGCTTGGTTACGGTTACATCTTTGCAAACTTCACGCGGCGTTTTTATTTGCTGTTTAACCGGCTCGACTGCCAGTACATCCGCATATTCCGGGCCGCTTTTAACGAGGCTGTAGGTGGCAACAGCACCGCCAGCCGTAACAACGGCAGCGCCCAGCACAGCACCAACAAGCAACGATTTGTTCACGTGAACCTCCTGACCATCTCAAACGTAGTTTCCTACGCAGTGCTTGGGGTCGTTACCGTTCCAGCGTGAGCCTCGGCAATCCACGAACCCAAGCCTTGGAGCATAAAAAAGGGCATGAGTTCAATACTCATGCCCTTTTGGCATCACACTCGGAGAGAACTGCGATCAGGGTAGATCGTCAGCCTTATCGACGACCACAGGAGGAATAAGGTCCTCGGTGGTCAGGTTCAGCCAGATCAGCACCACGTTCGCGATGTAGATGGAGGAGTAAGTACCCGCCACAACGCCTACGAACAGTGCGATGGAGAAACCTTCGAGGTTGTCACCGCCAAACACCCACAACGCAGCAATCGCCAGCAAGGTCGAAACCGACGTTGCGACAGTACGCAGCAGCGTCTGAGTGGTGGAGATGTTGATGTTCTCGATCAACGTCGCCTTGCGCAGTAAACGGAAGTTTTCCCGCACGCGGTCGAATACGACGATGGTGTCGTTCAGCGAGTAACCGATGATCGCCAGCACCGCCGCCAGCACCGTCAGGTCGAAAGTGATCTGGAAGAACGACAGGATACCCATGGTCACCACAACGTCGTGGATCAGGGAGATGATCGCACCCACCGCGAACTTCCACTGGAAGCGGAAAGCCAGGTAGATCAGAACACCGCCCAGAGCCAGCAGCATGCCCAGACCACCCTGGTCGCGCAGCTCTTCACCCACTTGCGGGCCTACGAACTCGACACGCTTAACGGTAGCCGGGTTGTCGCCACCTGCTTTACGCAGCGCATCGGCAACCTGAGAACCCAACTGCGGATCTTCACCGGGCATACGCACCAGCAGATCGGTAGTAGCGCCAAAGCTCTGCACCACAGCATCGTGATAACCGGAGCTGACCAGCTCTTCACGAACCTTGCCCAGATCGGCAGGACGCTCGTAAGTCAGCTCGATCAGCGTACCGCCGGTAAAGTCCAGACCATAGTTGAGGCCCTTATGGAACCAGCTGAACAACGCCAGAGCAGTAAGGAGCATCGTAACGGCGAACGCAATATTGCGAACGCCCATGAAGTTAATGGTACGTAACATGGCAGCCCCTTAAATCCACAACTTCTTGAAGTCACGCCCGCCATAGATCAGGTTGACCATTGCGCGGGTCACCATGATGGCCGTGAACATCGAGGTAAAGATCCCGAGCGACATGGTCACCGCAAAACCCTTCACCGGGCCGGTGCCCATTGCGAAGAGAATGCCGCCGACCAGCAGCGTCGTCAGGTTGGCGTCGAGGATCGCGGTATAGGCGCGGTCGAAACCTTCATGAATCGCACGCTGGACGGTCATGCCATTGGCGATTTCCTCGCGTATCCGCGAGAAGATCAGCACGTTGGCGTCCACCGCCATACCCATCGTCAAGACGATACCGGCAATACCCGGCAGCGTCAGCGTCGCACTCAGCAGCGACATCAATGCCAGCAGCATGACCATGTTCAGCGCCAGAGCGACTGTTGCGATCAAGCCGAAGAAGCGATAGATGGCCATGATGAACAGCGACACGAACAGCATGCCCCACAGGGAAGCATCGATACCCTTGGTGATGTTGTCAGCACCCAGGCTCGGGCCGATGGTGCGCTCTTCAGCGAAGTACATCGGCGCAGCCAGACCACCGGCACGCAGCAACAGCGCCAGCTCGGAAGACTCACCCTGACCGTTCAGACCGGTAATACGGAACTGAGCACCCAGCGGCGACTGAATGGTCGCCAGGCTGATGATTTTCTTCTCTTCCTTGAAGGTCTGAACCGGCACGTCTTTCTCGACGCCGTCGACCATCTGCTTGGTGTAAGTAGTGGTTGGCTTCTGCTCGATGAAGATCACCGCCATGCTGCGGCCCACATTGCTGCGGGTTGCACGACTCATCAAATCACCGCCGTGACCGTCCAGCGTGATGTTCACCTGTGGACGACCATGTTCGTCAAAGCTGGCCTTGGCGTCAGTCACCTGATCACCGGTGATGATCAGACCACGCTCCACAGGAGCTGCCGGACGACCGCCTTCGCGGAACTCGAACATTTCGGTAGTGGCTTTGGAGTCATCCGGACCTGCGCCCAGACGGAACTCAAGGTTGGCCGTCTTGCCCAGAATACGCTTGGCTTCAGCGGTGTCCTGCACGCCCGGCAACTCAACCACGATGCGGTTGGCACCCTGACGCTGAACCAGAGGCTCGGCAACACCCAGCTCGTTGACCCGGTTACGCACCGTGGTCAGGTTCTGCTTGATGGAGTAATCGCGGATTTCGTTGATTTTCGCCGGAGTCATCGCCAGGCGCAGAACAGGAATCCCGTTCAGTTCAGCCGGAGTGATCTCGAAATCGGTGTAATTCTTGCGAACCAGTACGCGGGCTTCTTCACGGGCAGCGTCATCGCTGAACCCCAGTTGAATAGCGCCACCCAGTTGCGGCAGGCTGCGATAACGCACCTTTTCCTTGCGCAACAGGCTTTTGACTTCGCCTTCATAAACTTTCAGACGCGCATCCAGCGCCTTGTCCATGTCAACTTCCAACAGGAAGTGCACACCACCGGACAAGTCCAGACCCATCTTCATCGGGGTTGCGCCAAGATTACGCAACCATGTCGGAGTGGTACGTGCCAGGTTAAGTGCGACGACATAGTCATCACCCAACACCTTGCGCACAACATCCTTGGCCGGCAGTTGGTCTTCCTGCTTGGTCAGACGCAACAAACCGCCTTTGCCATTCTCGGCCAGGGAAGAGGCCTTGACCGCGATTCCGGAATCAACAAGCGCTTTGCTTGCACGCTCCAGATCAGCCTGACCCACCTGCAACGCAGTGCTTGCGCCGCTGATCTGGATCGCTGGATCGTCAGGGTAGAGATTGGGTGCGGAATAAATAAAACCGATCACCAGCACCGCCAGGATCAGTACGTATTTCCACAGAGGGTATTTGTTCAGCATCACGCCGCCCGCTTATAACGCGGGGCGCCTTGCGCGCCCCGTCGATTGGTAAAAGTCTGAATCTTAAATCGCTTTCAGGGTGCCCTTTGGCAGCGTGGCAGCAATAGCGCCCTTCTGCATTTTCAGCTCAACAGTGTCGGAAACTTCGATAACCACGTAGCCGTCACTCACTTTAGTGATCTTGCCAGCGATACCGCCGGTAGTAACCACTTCGTCGCCCTTCTGCAAGTTGCCCAGCAGATTCTTCTGCTCTTTGGCGCGCTTGGCCTGTGGACGCCAGATCATCAGATAGAAGATGACCAGAAAGCCGACCAGGAAGATCCATTCAAAACCGCCACCCATAGGGCCGGCAGCAGGTGCAGCAGCATCCGCGAAAGCGGGAGAGATGAAAAAGCTCATTTAGCACTCCAGTTGCATAATTAAGTAGAAAGCAGAAAAACTTGTTTTGACTCAGTCCATCGGCGGCGTTGGAATCCCGCGCTTGGCATAGAAGGCATCGACAAAGGCGGCCAATGTACCTTGTTGAATAGCCTCGCGCAAACCAGCCATAAGGCGCTGGTAATGCCGCAAATTGTGGATCGTATTAAGCATGCTTCCCAGCATTTCGCCGCACTTGTCCAGGTGGTGCAGATAAGCGCGCGAGAAGTTCTGACAGGTGTAGCAATCGCAGGTCGGATCCAGCGGCGAATCATCATGACGATGGAACGCGTTACGGATCTTCAATACACCTGTATCAATGAACAAATGACCGTTGCGGGCATTGCGGGTCGGCATCACGCAATCGAACATGTCGATTCCGCGGCGCACACCCTCAACCAGATCTTCAGGCTTGCCTACCCCCATAAGGTAACGAGGTTTTTCAGGGGGCATCAGGCCGGGCAGGTAATCCAGCACCTTGATCATTTCATGCTTGGGTTCACCCACCGACAGACCGCCAATGGCCAGGCCATCAAAGCCGATCTGATCCAGGCCTTCCAGCGAGCGTTTGCGCAGGCTTTCGTGCATGCCGCCCTGAACGATACCGAACAGCGCAGCAGTGCTTTCACCGTGCGCGACTTTCGAACGCTTGGCCCAGCGCAGCGACAGCTCCATGGACACACGGGCGACATCTTCGTCAGCAGGGTAAGGCGTGCATTCGTCGAAGATCATCACGATGTCCGAGCCCAGATCACGCTGAACCTGCATCGACTCTTCCGGGCCCATGAACACCTTCGCGCCATCAACAGGCGAGGCGAAGGTCACGCCCTCCTCCTTGATCTTGCGCATGGCGCCCAGGCTGAACACCTGAAAACCACCAGAGTCGGTCAGAATCGGGCCCTTCCACTGCATGAAATCGTGCAGGTCGCCGTGGGCCTTGATGACCTCGGTGCCCGGACGCAGCCACAAGTGAAAGGTGTTGCCCAGAATGATCTGCGCGCCGGTGGCTTCGATATCACGCGGCAGCATGCCCTTGACCGTACCGTAAGTGCCCACCGGCATAAACGCCGGGGTTTCCACCACGCCACGCGGGAAGGTCAATCGACCACGACGCGCCTTGCCGTCAGTGGCCAACAACTCGAAAGACATACGACTGGTGCGGCTCATGCGTGATCCTCTGGGCCCGATGCCTTGGGAGCGGTCGGCGCGGGATTGCGGGTGATGAACATCGCATCACCGTAACTAAAGAAGCGGTAGCCGTTTTCCACTGCCGCCGCGTAGGCAGCCATGGTCTCGGGATAACCGGCGAATGCCGAAACCAGCATCAACAGCGTGGATTCCGGCAAGTGAAAGTTGGTCACCAGGGCATCGACCACATGGAAGGGACGCCCCGGAAAAATAAAGATATCGGTGTCGCCGCTGAACGGCTTCAACACACCGTCGCGCGCGGCACTTTCCAGTGAACGCACGCTGGTCGTACCGACCGCAATCACCCTACCGCCGCGCTCACGACAGGCCGCCACGGCATCCACCACATCCTGGCCGACTTCCAGCCATTCGCTGTGCATGTGATGGTCTTCAAGCTTCTCGACCCGCACCGGCTGGAACGTACCCGCGCCAACGTGCAGGGTGACAAACGCCATCTCCACGCCTTTGGCTTTCATGGCATCCAGCAGCGGCTGGTCGAAATGCAGACCCGCGGTCGGCGCAGCGACCGCACCGGCACGCTGGGCATAGACGGTCTGATAACGCTCGCGGTCGGCGCTGTCATCGGGCCTGTCTATATAAGGAGGCAGCGGCATATGCCCGACGCGTTCCAGCAACGGCAAGACCGGCTCGGTAAAGCGCAGCTCGAACAACGTGTCGTGACGCACGACCATCTCGGCTTCGCCGCCGCCATCGATAACAATCATCGACCCCGGCTTGGGCGACTTGCTCGACCGCACGTGGGCCAGCACGCTGTGGGTGTCCAGCACCCGCTCCACCAGAATCTCCAGCTTGCCGCCGGACGCCTTCTGGCCGAACAAACGCGCCGGAATCACTCGGGTGTTGTTGAACACCATCAAGTCACCGGGGCGTAGATGCTCCAGCAAATCGGAAAAATGCTCGTGCCCCAGCGCGCCCGTCACCCCGTCCAGGGTCAACAAACGACTGCTGCGGCGCTCGGCCAAAGGGTGGCGAGCGATCAGGGAATCAGGGAGTTCGAAAGTAAAGTCAGCAACGCGCATGATCGAGTTCGTCTAGCAGGGCCGCGAAGTTTAGCGGAAAGAGACAAAATTGACCATGAAAGGTGATTGACCAACGGTAATACCGTCTGTAGACTTCGCCGCCATTGAGCCCTGATGGCGGAATTGGTAGACGCGGCGGATTCAAAATCCGTTTTCGAAAGAAGTGGGAGTTCGATTCTCCCTCGGGGCACCACGACACACTTCAAGCTGCCGCTCAATGCAGCTTGAATACAAAGAAACCGGTCAATGCGCCGGTTTTTTTGTGCCTGATTATTGACCAGCCCACCTCACTAGGCAAACGCCCGACGATTTAGAACCCGATCCCATTTCCCCGGTCGAACGGCCATCTTTTACCCGAAGGATATGAAATCCATGACTGGCCGCCTCACTTTTATCTCCCTCGCCGCCGTTGCCTTGATCAACCTCGCCGCCTGCACGCAATACCGCTATATCAAACCGGAAACCGAGCAGGGTCAGCGCTGCGTGGCTCAACTAGATGCAAGAGTTCAGGCCTGTGAGAAACGGGCAGAGCAAAGCGCTCAAGGCCAGCGGGCAATTTACGAGGGGCGAATGGTAGGCTACCGAGCCTGCATGCAGCAGACCCCAGCGACCCCGCAAATTTCAAACCCCTGCGGCTCGGAGCCGGTCGACCCTGGGGCGGCGCAAAGCAAGATCTGTCGGCAGAATTACGAGGAGTCGTTTATTGACTGCGGCGGTCGCCTGGAAGAGGTCAAGGATAACCAGGCCGCTCATCCCGCAAACCGCTAGAGGAGCAACACCATGGCTTCACAACCGAGCTACCTGTTCGCAGCACTAAAGCAGCCGGATGATTCAGGCGTCGCAGCGCTGGTGGCGTTCGGTCTGGTGACCACGGAGGATGAGGTTTTTTATCTGGTTATTCGCTATAACGATTACCCAAACATCGTTGACGGCGACCATCTCTATCATTCACTTGAAGAAGTGCTTGAAGCTGCGAGCGCGGAGTACGGGATATCTCCACGGGATTGGCGAGACCTTTCGGCGGATGAAATCAGCAAAGTTGGTGCGCAGATTCGCTGACGCTTGAGTCTCGCTGTGATTGGGAGCGCCAAAGCAAAACCGTGCAAGTCGTAACACCAAGCGTCACGACTCACACGGTTACTTGAACCACCGATCAAGGCAGCGGTTTCAGGCTATTGACAATCCCGTCCCAGAATTTCAACGCGTCTTCATCGGATTTAAAATCGCTGCCTTTCTCGTGCGTACCGAGTTCAAGCGCAATATAAGGCCGTGTGTTGGACTCTACTGTGCCTTTGTACTCTAGCTGGAAAGCATAAAACTGTTTGCCATCTACGCGGGCGCTAACCGCAACTTCCTCAGCCTGAATTCCGTTTACCAGGCGAGGCCTTTTCCTGAGGGTCTTGATACTGCCGGAATTAGCAAGCTCTCCTATCGACACGTCGTACTGACGTTTTTCAAATCGCTCTATCAAGCTGTCTTCCTGAGTAAAAATTGCCTTTGTGAGAAAGCTGATATAGGTACCTGGATGTCCCGCAATTTGCGCGCCCATGTAAACAGACTCCAAGAACTTTTCGCTACCAAGCGTCGTGTAGCCCGCCTCTATTGCAAAACCACCCTGCGGAGGAGCCTGGTGTGGCGGTCGGGAGTAAATGGAATTACTTAACAGGCGCATTTTCTCGATGCCACCCTCCAGGCCCTGTTCAGATATGTTTGCTGCCATCATGTGGTAAAGCGTATTTTTGGCAGTGAGCAGGTATACGTTAAAGGTATAAAACTTGTTAAATCGCGAAACGAGCAATACGCTTCCATTGTCAAGAGGGACCGTTTTCTCGTAAACACTGAAAGTGCCGACCGCTATGCCTTTTTTCAAGTCTTCTACTTTCTGGTCCACAGCTTGATTTATACGGGAGTCTCCCTCGTTGCTGACCCACTCTATTTTTTCGTCAAAGTTTTTATAGTCTGCAGAGATTTCCGACCCGCGAGGCAGTGCGATTTCAAATCTGCCAAAGTAGTGAGTATTCAAGAGGCTTTCGCTTTTGCTGTCTTCATAGGAGCTAGCCAGCACGCTGGTTGCATTAAAGCCTGCTGACACGAGCATGCATAATAAGAATCTGGTCACTGCGTGCAATGTTTCACCCTCATGTCACTTTCTGATATTGGCGGATGGCTTGGAGGTATCGGTGGGAGTCTACCCTTTCGACGGCCAGACAAGCTTGTACATCCCTCCATGAGTAGCCATGCAAGTTTGATCGGTTTCCATCACACAGAGGCTCGCGCTTGCTTTCGCGAACCCTATGAACCCAAGCGCGAGAGCACGAGACAGTTCCTCCAGCAGTTCGAAACCGATCAAAGCAGCCGTCTCGCGGCATTAATGCCCCATCAGCGTATCAATCCCATCTGGCTTGTCGTGCACACCGAAGCGATCCACCAACGTAGCCGTCGCCCGAGTCATGCCGATCACATCAACCACGGCACCAGTCTTGCGCAGTTTCAGCACGACTTTGTCCAGAGCGGCCACTGCTGTGATGTCCCAGAAATGCGCGTCACGCAAGTCGATGGTCAATGTTTCAAGTTCTTCCTTGAGGTCGAAGGCGTTGGTGAAGCGATCTGCAGAGCCGAAGAACACTTGTCCGGTGACGTAGTAAGTGCGGTGACTATGTTCCGGATCACGCTGGGAAGTGACGTCCAGAAAGCGGGCAATCTTGTTGGCAAAGAACATTGCGGCCAAGAGCGTCCCGGCAATGACGCCGTAAGCCAGGTTGTGAGTGGCGACGACCACAACGACGGTGACGACCATGACGATATTGGTCGAAAGCGGATATTGCTTGAGGTTGCGGATGGACGCCCAACTGAAGGTGCTGATCGATACCATGATCATCACAGCAACCAGAGCAGCCATGGGAATACGGGCCAGCCAGTCGCCCAGAAACAGCATCATGATCAGCAGTAACACGCCAGCGCTCAGTGTCGACAGACGCGTCCGGCCGCCCGACTTCACGTTGATCATGGATTGTCCAATCATCGCGCAGCCTGCCATGCCGCCGATAAGTCCCGTCGCGACGTTGGCAATGCCCTGCCCTTTGCACTCGCGGTTCTTGTCGCTGGTGGTGTCGGTCAGGTCGTCGACGATGGTCGCCGTCATCATGGACTCCAGAAGTCCGACAACGGCCAGTGCGGCTGAGTAAGGCAGGATGATCAGCAACGTATCGAAGTTCAGCGGCACCTCAGGCCACATGAAGATGGGCAGGCTGTCAGGCAGAGACCCCATATCTCCAACGGTGCGCACGTCCAGACCGAGATAGACCGCCATCGCAGTCAACACAATGATGCACACCAGGGGCGACGGTAACAGCCGCCCAACCAAAGGTATGCGCGGGAAAAGATAGATAATCGCCAGACCACCGGCGGTCATCGCATACACCGGCCAGGTGACGTCAGTCAGCTCAGGCAACTGAGCCATGAAAATCAGTATGGCCAGCGCGTTGACGAACCCGGTGACCACGGAGCGCGATACGAAGCGCATCAACTCCCCCAGCTTGAGATAACCCGCGAGGATCTGGATGACTCCGCATAGCAAGGTGGCGGCCAGCAAGTATTGAAGACCGTGATCCTTGACCAGGTTCACCATGAGCAAAGCCATGGCGCCTGTCGCAGCAGAAATCATGGCGGGACGACCGCCCACGAAGGCGATCACGGTGCAGATACAGAACGACGCGTAGAGACCCACCTTGGGGTCGACGCCGGAAATGATGGAAAAAGCGATGGCCTCAGGAATGAGCGCCAATGCGACAACGAGACCCGCGAGCACATCTGCCCGCACGTTACATAGCCAGGCGGCTTTGATTTTTTCAAACATAGACTTACCCATGGCAAACGCACCACTACGCAAAGCGCGGACGGCGCTGTGTAAGGCAGATGCGTCTGTTTCAGTAGAGTTGTGGTGTTGCCACGGCCAATAAAGACACGCAGCAGAAGGAGACCGCAGCTAGAAGGCGGTCAGGGTATTGCGAGGGGGGCGAAACGCTAAGGCGGCGTAGGCAGCCAGTTCGAATGGAGCAATGTATTTTCCATTGGTGGTCGGATTGCGACGTCGGAATGATAGCGAATCAAGAGAGGGGTTTTCAATTTGAGGGCTGGTCCATCCGACGGACGCGAGGCATAAGGCCCGTTGGCTTTATAAGCGCGAGCGCTGAAGAACAGGAGGTTATTCAGGAATAATGGAGGGACTTTTTTCCAGATGAAGTCCACAGGATGGGGCACCTATTCACTTGCACTTGAGTCCAGCCCGACTTGAGACATGCAGTATCACGAATGCGCCACTCCCTGCCTGCCACGGCGAAACATCGCAAGCCATTAACAGATTAATCCGACAGCAATCCTCCCTGACTTTCATTAGCATTTCCTCACCCAAAGTAGCGCTAAAAGCTACTGACTCAAGCCGCTGGAATTGATAATGGTTGAAGAAGACTGGCTTGCCGCGTGTCGTGATTGGTGTCGAAGGGCGAAATACCTCTCTGACGAAATCGAATGGCAGGCGAAGCCAACACATTCAGGATGGCTTCAAGCTACGAGCATGCTGCTGGATGAGCGCCGAGTCTCAATTCCTCATCTGTATTTCAAATACTATCCCCTCCCTTCAAAGACGATCTTTTCGGGAGTGACGATGGATAACATAAGTTGCAACGACTTCTTTGAGAGATCCGGATGGCACTGCCAGACCATCGAGACCGGTAGCAGGATCGCTACCTACATAAGTACGCCCTTCACGTTACGGGGCGGGAAGTCACTGGACTTTTATCTGTTCGCAGAAGCTGGAAATCTGGAATTCACAGACGACGGCATCACTTTGTTTGCACTGCGTTCTCTTGGCTATCCACTGGGGGATAAACGCAACTGGCGGAGCCTTGAAAACATTGCAATCAGGCATGGCTTTTCACTGTCGGACGCAGGCGCTTTCGAAACTGTTTTTATTGAGTCTGAATTGAGTATCTGGGGTGCGAAAATACTGCGCCTCTTCTCCTCTATCGCCACCTGGGAGGAGGATCGCTTTTCGGAGGGCGACACAGACTTCTCGCTAACCCAAGAAGTTGAACTGATGTTGCGGGCGAAAGATCCGACAAGACACCTGGATCGAAACGTACTTATTAACGTGGGCGGAACTGGAACTCACTTTGACTTTCTATGGGGGTCTACCTATGTCGATTCAGTCACGCCTACGGCCAACGCCATCAATGCACGGTTGAGGAAAGCGCTACTCGTCAACAAAGCTGAAGACCCTGTCGATATGCTTTTCATAGTGGATGACCGGGACAAGCCAACAAAGGCAGATGAGGAGATTGCGGTCCTTGGTGATCTGGCACCAACCATACGCATCACCGACTTCGAGCAGTTTTTCAGCCCCGGTACTCATTAGAAGTCATGCTCAACGCTATCTATTCACCGTACAGCCCTAACGTCTGCTCACCTGCCTCGCCATCTGATCCGTATTTTTCTCCGCCTTCTGAATCTGTATTGAAAATACCCTCCCCCCGATAATCAAGGCCTCAGCAGCCGGGAACCGGCCACTGATAGCGCAGTTTTCAGCGTGCATCTGGACTCGCTACCTCACCCAATATCGGGAGGCCTTATGGGCAAGCTAACGATCTACATGGCGATTTTTTTATTGGTAGCAATCGGCGTGGGTGTGCTGGGTACTATTCCTCCGGGTTGAGGGGATGGCTGATCCGGTGGCAAGCTGGAAGCCGGAGAGTCAGGTTGATCCTGAGGATTGATGTGTGCCTGGCCTGAATGGTCAACTCAGCTCTGATTACAAGCCGGTAGTAGATATTGCTGACCACAGACTGGGTGGAGAGCCTTATCGTGCGCACCTGGAGTGTCGCGGCGATCTACCTGACATCACGATTCGCACCGCAACTGTGTCCCTTCAGGAGACTTGCCCACGATGCAGACGCCGCGGTGTATCAGTTGGACCGCGTTGCATTCATCGCGAGCAAGCTCAGCTCCCACAGAGTTCCGAATCGACCAAACGACAGTGGGGTGTCAGGCGCAGCAGTCTTAGGAGTTATCAGCCCCAAACACTTTCTGTGGGAGGTTCTATGTTGGCCTGCAAACGTTGATCCCGGTAGGAGCGAATTCATTCGCGAAGAGGCCGGTGCATCCGCAGCCTTTGTATCGACTAAAATACTGCCTTCCCGAATGAAGTGGAGCGCCCCCCCGGTCGGTCCAACGGTCCGGCATGAGCTTGAGATGATACCAACCTGTGAGCGGTACTTGCCCCCAATGCGGCACCGGAAGAAGGTGCCGTATTCATGCTGAGCAACAGTAAATGGGCCGAGGCCAAGGCGGCGTGAAGCCAATAAACCAGGCCCGGTTTAACCTGGGCCTGGCTGATCAATCAACCCGATACCTGATTCGCAAACTGCCCCACAGCGTTCACAACCTGTTGGGCGCCATCCTGAATTTCGACGATGACTTTACCGGCCTGACCTGACAGCTCCAGGCCTTGTTCAGCCTGTTTTTTGCCGTGCTCGATGACGCCAACCGCTTGCTCGGCGAGTGCCTGGTTTTTCTGCACAACGTCGACGATTTCGGCGGTGGCTTTGCTGGTTCGAGAGGCGAGTTGGCGGACTTCGTCGGCGACGACGGCGAAGCCTCGGCCTTGTTCACCGGCGCGGGCGGCTTCGATGGCGGCGTTGAGGGCCAGCAGGTTGGTTTGATCGGCAATGCTGCTGATCGCGGTGATGATCGAGCCGATGATTTGCGATTGCTTGTCGAGTGCGCCGATGCCCTCTACAGCCAGCTCCATTTGAGAAGCCAGGGCGCGCATGACGTCGACGGTTTCCTTGACCACGACGCTGCCTTTACGCGCAGTTTCGTCGGTGTGTTTCGAAATCGTGAAGGCAATTCTTGCAGCTTCGGAGACGGCCTCTTCGCGCTCGACTTGCTCGGTGATGACAGTGGCGAATTTCACAACTTTGTAGAGACGACGGTGAGCATCTGTCACCGGATTGTAGGACGCCTCCAGCCAGACAGAATGGCCACGGCTGTCGATACGCTTGAAGCGATCGACCACGAATTCGCCACGGCGCAGTTTGTCCCAAAATACCTGGTACTGCGGGGAGTTGGCTTCCTGCGCTTCGCAGAAAATACTGTGGTGCTTGCCGACTACTTGCGACAGCGAATAGCCCATGGAATCCAGAAAGCGTTGGTTGGCTGTGAGCACGGTACCGCTCAGATCGAACTCAATAACGGCCGTGGAACGCTGCAACGCTTCGATCAGGTTTTCGTGCTCACGGGAGGCCTCAATGGTGCGCGTCAGGTCACTGGCGTACACGGAGAACTGCGTGACCTTGCCACTGCTGTTGGTCACCGGCTGAACAATCACCCGCAACCAGGCTTCTCTCTGATCACCACGGAAAATCTGCAGCGCCCCAGCCCAGTGCTTGCCCTGCTGAATCGCTTTGCTCATGCGCGAAAAGTGATCAGTGCTCTGGGCGTATTTGGGCACCATTTCCAGCAGCGAGCGGCCGACCAACTCGCTGCTGGTGTAGCCCATTTCCTGTTCGAATTTGCGGTTGACCGACTCGATCTTGCCGCGTTCATCAAGGTTGATGGACAGCATTTCGATTTCGAGACTGTCGCGTACCTGCTCCATGGACGAAAGCTTTTCGCTTATCGTTAACAACTCCTGCTTCAATCGTTTATTGAAAATCATAAAGCAGTAACTCCGCACACGTTTTTTATCAGAGGCAGGCAAGCAGCAATCGGTATTGATTACGCGTAAATGTATACGACTGATAGCGGCTGAAACGGCGAAGACTTGAGGCTCTGGAACGAGGTTTCCAGCGAAAAAACGTTGTTTTCGGATAACGGGCTGTATATGCCTGAATAAATTATAAAAAAAGAAAACTGGATCCAGTGTCTGGTTTTTTTTCGCGCACCGAAAATAGCTAATCACGATTACGGGGGCGGGTTTTAATCAAGCGCTTGAACTACGGCTGGTCACTGGCGGGTCATGTCCAGCGCCTTGCGCCACCACGGCTTTTCCCATGCCTGGGGTGCGGGCAACACGTCCGGCATGTCGCGCAATTTGATCCACTGTTCGTTTTGCCACTGCAGCAGGCACAGACTTTTGCCGGGCCACTGCATCACGCTGAAGCTGGGTTGCCGGGTTTGCGGCGCTTCACGCAGGACGGGCATGACTTCGTGGGTCAGCCAGCGGCGCAAGGCGCGGTTTTCCGGGACGTAGTGGTGAACCAGCATGGCGTAGGCGCCGGACTCGCTGATCAGTGTCTGTTTGCTCCATTGAGCGCTGGCCAGCAGCCACGCAGTACGGTACTGGTCCGGGTCGAGTTTGTAGATGGAGCGTTGATCCAGTGCTTTGCCCATCAGGCGTGCCAGATCCTGTAAACAGAACCAGCCCTGCTCTTCGAGCATCAGGGCCCGCAGCATGCGTTGGTGGCGGAGGAACAGCAGGGGTTCGAAACAATCGGCTGGACGAGTTGGCTGGGGTTGAAGCGCTTGCATCCGTTTAACTCCGTTCGGTCATGGCTTGCCATCCTTAACCCGCTGAGCGGAATAAGGGTGGCAGTTGTGCGAGGGTTAGCGAACCGGCCTCAACAAAACATAAACGCACCGGCAGACCCGAAGGTCTCCGACGCACAACCGCCATAACGTATGTTTCAAGCGTAGATGAACACCTGAAAACTCCGCAGGAGATATGTTTTATTGAGGTTCGGATCGCTAAATCCGGTCGCTTGTTTTGAGCAACGGAGCGGAGACTAGCCGCATGTTTCTTATGCCGCAAGTGCTTACAATGTAAGACTTTAAAAGAAAAATATAGCAATAAGACAGCACTTCAAAGCGCGTAAGAAGTTTCCGCGATATAACCGCTCAATAGGTTGGCACGCCGTAGGTTTCAGAAAATAGTTTCGAACCCTATATCGATTCTCAGCCTCGACAGCCCTCCCCCAACAGAATGCAATTTCCTGAACTGAACCGCTGCCTGTAGGAGTTCACCGAGGTTACGAGGCCAGCGATGGCGGAGTGTCAGACAAACCGCCATCGCTGGCCTCGTAACCTCGGTGAGCGCCTACAGGTCGAACATTTGCTGCACGACAGTCAGGACACCAGGGCATTTTCTGTATAGCCAATAGCTACCAGTCAAAGACCGCCCACCCAAAACAGTGCATTTATACGACAATAAACACTCAGTCGACTCTATCAACTTGCAAGTTCTAAATTTTTAATACCGCTGGTCAACTTTCTGGAACGGTACTTCTTTTCAATTGCTCTCTTTCCTGTGGCCACAAAGATGACCACACAGCCGTTTTGGCCAAGATAAAGTTGAGGAATAACTCCATGTTTTTACATAACCGACGTTTGCAATACACCGTGCGCGTGGCAAGACCAAACCCAGGTTTGGCGAATCTTCTGCTTGAGCAATTTGGTGGAGCTCAAGGTGAACTGGCGGCAGCAGCGCGCTACTTCACTCAAGCCCTGGCCGAAGAAGATCCAGGCCGTAAAGACTTGCTGATGGACATCGCCACTGAAGAGCTGAGCCACCTGGAAATCATTGGCTCGATCATCTGCATGCTTAACCGTGGCGGCAAAGGCCAACTGGCTGAAGGCGTACAGGAAGAAGGCGAACTGTATCGCGCTATCAACGGTGCCGGTAACGATTCGCACATCACCAGCCTGCTGTACGGCGGCGGTGCGCCACTGACCAACTCGGCCGGCGTGCCATGGACTGCCGCTTATGTCGACACCATCGGCGAACCAACGGCGGACTTCCGCTCCAACATTGCTGCCGAAGCACGGGCCAAGATTGTCTATGAACGCCTGATGAATGTGACTGACGATCCAGGTGTCAAAGAAGCCTTGGGCTTCCTGATGACCCGGGAAATTGCTCACCAGAAGTCGTTCGAAAAAGCACTGCACTCCATCCAGCCTAACTTCCCGCAAGGCAAGTTACCCGGCATGCCAGAGTTCACCAACGTGTACTTCAACTTGTCTACTGGCGGCCCTGATGTGCGCGGTCCATGGAACGAGGGTGAAGAGTGGGAATACGTCGAATCGCCAGAGCCTGCGGTGGATGGTGGCGACGGCAGTGCGTCTGTCGTGTTGTCAGATGAAGATGAAGACGTACTGCTGAATATGAAAACCCGAACCATGTCCGATCCGGAGGCCAACCCGATCACTGCGGCTGATCTGGGCTCAGGTTTCGTGCAAGGCAAAGACGCTTGATCGTTTGAACAATCGCTGGCCCAAACCCCGAACTGATAAGGAGGTAACCATGGCTTTAACTGGACATTCGCCCCGACAGGATCTGGAGACACTTGAGACTGCACCCGCTGTATTTGACTCAACGCTAAAACGTTTTGATCAGCAGGCCGTTATTCTCAAACGTGGCTTTCAGGTGAACCAGACCTTGAAGAGTCTGCGAACGCTTGGGCAACTGACCCGAGAACTTCAGTCGCATTCAACCAGTGGTTATGCGGCAATCAGTTATCGGGCGGATAAATAGCCAGAGTAGCTACCCCAGAGTAAACACCCCCAGAGTAACAACCAGTGAAGCACCGCAAAAAAAGAGCAGGCTCCTCAGCGGGGGCTTGCTCTTGTTTTTTCTGCACTATCTGGAAGGCATCAGGCGGTATAACGATTCGGCCGATGGTTCACGGCGATGATCAGGTTCAGCACGATAGCACCGGCGATGGATGCCAACAGTATCGGCAGGCTGACGAGGTAGAGCGAACCCAGCACCACGAGTACGTCTACAACCATCTGCAACTTGCCTGCCCGCAGACCGATGCGATCCTGCAGATACAGCGCAAGAATATTGATACCGCCCAGGCTTGCCTTGTGCCGGAAGAGAACGATGAACCCCAAGCCCATCATGATATTGCCGAACAGCGCTGCGTAGATCGGCTGCAACTGGTCGATATGGATGAACCGCGCATGCAGCTCGGAGAATATCGACACCAGCGCGACCGAGCAGAAGGTTTTGATGGTAAACGCCCAACCCATTCGGCGGATGGCCAGGTAATAGAACGGCAGGTTGATCAGGAAGAATGCCACCCCGAATGACAAGTGGGTCGCATAGCTGATCAGGAACGCGATCCCGGCGCTGCTGCCCGTCACACCACCCACCTGACGCAGCATCATCACTCCAAAGGACACCATCAACGTACCAATGACGATCGCAAATATGTCTTCGAACATGGAGTGCTTGACGGTCTGAGTGGCGGCGATCTGGGTCATGACGAACTCTTGAAAGTGTAAGGACGAATAGCTGGCCAGCAGAAAAGCGCCAACCAAAGCGCGCACAGATTACCCAATAAAAGATCGATGTGCGCGCTAAATAGATAGATATGCGTGTATCACGCACCAGAAAGCAGAAAATGCACTGTTTATGCGCCGGATCGCACTGCCGTGGTGCATATTCACACGCTTGCCAAATAGCCCACCGTTGCCGGGATGAATGGAAATCCCTTGAGTGCGAATTCATTCGCGAAGGCGGTGTGTCAGACGCAGATGTTTTGCCGGATAAACGCCTTCGCGAATGAATTCGCTCCCACGAAAAACAGTGCAGTCAGATATTTACGCGGTGAAAACACATCCCTGTGGGAGCGAATTCATTCGCGAAGGCGGTGTGTCAGACGCAGATATTTTTGCCGGATAAACGCCTTCGCGAATGAATTCGCCCCCACGAAAAACAGTGCAGTCAGGTGTTTTTGCATGAATACACATTGAAATAGGGGCAGACAACGAACCCGCAACAATGGCAGCGACGGTGATTGTCAGGCAGGATTACGGCCGCCTTACCACTTAACTTTTCGAGTTCTGCCCTCCATGAATAATAAGAAACTTTGCATCACCGCTACCCTGCTGTTCGGCTTATCCGGCACCGCCCTGGCTGACGATTCAGGCTCGCATCTGGACAAGGTTCTGCAGTCCGGCGAGCTGGCTGTCTGCACCACGGGGGATTACAAGCCCTACACCTTCCTGCGCGAGGATGGCGAATATGAAGGCATCGATATCGAAATGGCCCGCTCGCTGGCGCAGAGCCTTGGCGTGAAGGTGCAGTGGGTGCCGACGACCTGGAAAACCCTGATGCCGGACATGCTGGCCGGTAAATGCGACGTGACCATGGGCGGCGTCTCGGTAACGCTGGAACGCCAGAAGAAGGCGTTCTTCAGCAACACGCTGGACGTTGACGGCAAGATCCCGCTGACCCGCTGTGAAGATCAGGCGTTGTATCAAACCATCGAGCAGATCAACAAACCCTCGGTACGCCTGATCGAGCCAGCCGGTGGCACCAATGAAGCGTTTGTGCGCGCCCACCTGCCTGCGGCGCAACTGGCCTTCCACGACAACAAGACTATTTTTCAGCAACTGCTGGATAAGAAAGCCGACGTGATGATTACCGACTCGTCCGAGGCGCTGTATCAGCAGAAGCGCATGCCCGGGCTGTGTGCGATCAACCCGACGCGCTACATGCAATACGGCGAGAAGGCCTATCTGCTGCCACGGGACGACACCACCTGGAAGGCCTATGTCGATCAATGGCTGCACCTGAGCAAGGCAACCGGGACGTATCAGACCGTGGTCAGTCATTGGCTGGCGGTGCCGGGGCAGTAAGAAGAGCGTTCATCTGTAGGAGCTGCCGATGGCTGCGATCGCGGTATGTCAGGATAAATGCTTCGCAGCCTTCGGCAGCTCCTACAGGGTTTGAGTGGTTGCGCACTTGCGCGACATGGCTCCGTTCTTGCTTTGTCCGCAGCATCACTCCAACCCTCGAGCTTCTCCTCCTATGAAAAACATGAAACACAGCGCTACCGCCGCCCTGCTTTTCGGGCTGTCGGGTTTTGCCCAGGCACAGGAACTGCCGTCGCATCTGGACAAGGTGTTGCAAGAGGGACAACTCGCGGTGTGCACCACCGGTGATTACAAGCCGTATTCTTTCCTGCGCGAAGACGGTGAGTACGAAGGCATTGATATCGAACTGGCCCGCTCTCTGGCGCAAAGCCTCGGGGTGAAGGTGCAATGGGTGCCGAGCACCTGGAAGACGTTGGTGCCGGATATGGTCGCCGAGAAATGCGACATCGCCGTGGGTGGGATTTCGGTGACACTGGAGCGCCAGAAGAAGGTGTTCTTCAGCAGCACGCTGGACGTCGATGGCAAGATTCCACTGGCCCGTTGTGAAGATGTGGCGCTTTATCAAACCCTCGAGCAGATTAACAAGCCGTCGGTACGCGTAATCGAACCGGCCGGTGGCACCAACGAGGCCTTCGCCCGTGCCTTCTTGCCCAACGCGCAGTTGGCGTTCCATGACAACAAAACCATTTTCCAGGAGCTACTGGATAAAAAAGCTGACGTGATGATCACCGAAGCCTCCGAAGCGCTCTACCAACAGAAACGCATGCCGGGTTTGTGCGCGATCAATCCGACCCAGTCTCTGCAATACGGTGAGAAAGCCTATTTGCTGCCGCGTGGCGATGTGGCCTGGAAAAGCTATGTCGATCAGTGGCTGCACTTGAGCAAAGCCACAGGTGCTTATCAGAAAGCAGTGGGTAACTGGCTGGCAGTGCCGGGGCAGTAAAACCCAAAAACCGGTAGGAGCGAACTTGTTCGCGAGAGGCTTGACGCGGTGTATCAGACACGCTGCCTCGCCAACAAGTTGGCTCCTACCGGTTTGGTGTCTATTGCAGGACACAGTTATGTCAAAGACACTACGACGTGCTTCTGACCTGTCGGACCTGCCAGATGAAAACCAACAAAACCATCACCCGTGCGTTCTGTGTCGAGCTCAAGGAGGAGTTGTCGATCAGTGCTGCGCGCCGGGAATACTTTTCTCAGGAAGAGCCTCGGCAGCGCTTTGAGTTTCTCTGTTCGAGCGAGCCCTGCCGCAGGCTCGGGGCGAAGATTACGGGCGTGCGTTACGACGTGAAGCCGCAGGACAATCCGACGTTTGTGTCTGCTCACTTTCGCGCTAACCCGCACTCCGATCATCATCCCGATTGTGAGTGGATCGATGAGCAGGCAGAAGAAAACCAGCCGCCCGCTGATGGCGAAGAAACCGAACCACAGACGCGCATCCGCAAGGCCAAGCGCAAGCTGGATGACTACATTGATGTCTTTGATCCAGCCATCAAGACGCCCGGTGCAGGAAAAACCAAAGAAGCCAAACCGGCTGCTGTCGCCGCAGAGATAGCGGACGAACCCACTCCCGTTAAGGCTCCAGCGGCAAAGCCACCTCGCGACAGCGAAACCCGCACCAACAACCTTGAACGTCTCGTCGACAGCTATCGCCAGGCCAAAGCGCAGTTATCCGCCGATGACTTCAAGCTGCTGACCCTGAAGATTCCTGGCCAGGGCGAGCTGACGCTGCGCTCCTACTTCCGGCATATCAAATACGCGAAGCTGGGCGATAACGGTCGGGTGCTATACGGCGGCGGTCTGGTGGAGCGCTACGGGCTGGGGTTCAAGTTCAAGTTCTTCGACCGGCTTGAGGGCAAGCTGGTGACGCTGTATGTGTCGCCTGCGCAGATGAAAGCCTACCGCTCCAGCCGATACATCAGCGAACTGCTGAGCCATGCCGAAGAGGTGAAGTTCTTTACGGTGTATGCGCTGGGTGAAGTGAGCGAAAGCCCGTCGGGCAAGAGCATCAGTTTGAGCGTGGAAGACTTGCGGCACCTGGTGATTGTGCTGGGGCCGGCGAAGGAGACAGATTCCACGAAATAACGGAGATCTGTAGGAGCTGCCGAAGGCTGCGAAAGCGGTCTGTCTGACACAGCCTCGTTCGCAGCCTTCGGCAGCTCCTACAGGTTTACATCAAACCTTGACGATCCAGCCTGCTGGCGCTTCAACGTCACCGGACTGTACGCCGGTCAGTTCTGCATAGAGCTTGCGGGTCACCGGGCCGACTTCGGTTTCGCTGTGGAACACGTGCAGCTTGTCGTTGTACGAAATCCCGCCGATTGGCGTAATCACCGCAGCAGTGCCGCAAGCGCCGGCTTCTTTGAAGTCCGAGATCTTGTCGATAAACACATCACCTTCCACGACCTTCAGGCCCAAACGGCTCTGCGCCAGTTCGATCAGCGACAGGCGAGTGATGCCCGGCAACACGGAAGGCGACTTGGGGGTCACAAACACGTCATCGTGAGTAATCGCAAAGAAGTTAGCCGAGCCGACTTCTTCGATCTTGGTGTGGGTTTGCGGATCCAGATAAATGGCATCCGCGAAGCTCAGTTTCTTGGCTTCGGAACCTGGCATCAGGCTGGCGGCGTAGTTACCGCCGACCTTGGCTGCGCCTGTGCCTTGTGGCGCTGCGCGGTCATAGCCGGAGATCACGAAGTTGTTCGGCTTCAGACCACCTTTGAAGTAGGCGCCAACCGGAATGCAGAAGATCGAGAAAATGAACTCGGGCGCAGTACGCACGCCGATGTTGTCACCCACGCCGATCACGAAGGGACGCAGGTACAGCGCGCCGCCGGAACCGTAAGGCGGGATGAAACGCTCATTGGCAGCAACGACTTTCTTGCAGGCTTCGATGAATACGTCAGTCGGCACTTGCGGCATCAACAGGCGACCACAGCTGCGCTGCATGCGCAGGGCGTTCTGGTCAGGGCGGAACAGGTTGATCGAGCCGTCCTTGCAGCGATAGGCCTTCAGGCCTTCGAAACACTGCTGGCCGTAGTGCAGCGCGGTGGAGCCTTCGCTGATGTGCAGCACGTTGTCTTCAGTCAGCGAGCCTTCGTCCCATGCGCCATCGCGCCAGTGAGAGAGGTAGCGCATATCAGTTTTGATGTAGTCGAAACCCAGAGTGTCCCAATTAATGCTGTCGTGACTCATAACGCCCTCTTTCATTTAGCGGCTGCCTGGACGAATCAGGCAATGGCCGTATTCTGCCAGATCATCCGCGGCTTGCGGCCTCAAATACGCATAAACCTTGATACACCTTCAATCTGACGAATTCTCTCCACCGGCGTCAGGTGTCAGGCAATCGGTGAACAGCTTGTGCAGCGGCAGATCGCGCTGGCTACGGCGCATCATCAACACCACTTCGCGATGAAAGGTCAGGTCGCCCAGGCTGATGACCCGCACCCTGGCTTCGCGCTCCAGCCAGAGCCCGGCCCGAGGTATCAGGGAAATGCCCAGCCCGCTTTCGACGAACTTGACGATAGCGTCCAGCTCGTCGAGTTCCAGCGCGACGTGCACCTCGATCTGCTGCTCACGCAAAAACCGCGTGACCTGACGTCCACCGAACGAAGCGCGGTCGTAGCGCACGTGCGGCTGCCCGGCCAACAGCTTGAGTGGATCGGTCTCCTCGACATCCAGCGGCACAATCAGCACAAAGGGCTCGGTTTCCAGCACCTGCACATGCAGTTCTTTGGGCAACTCGAAGGGCGGCTTGATAAGGATCGCTACGTCTAGCTCACCCGCGTCCAGCTGACTCAGCAGGTTGAGCGACACGCCAGGCACCAGCTTGGCCTCCACCGCCGGTGCGCGACGCCTCAGCCTTAACAACGCTTGAGGCAGGAACCCGGTTTGCGCACTGGCAATCGCGCCGATCTTCATTTCGCCGCGGTACTCATCCGGGTCCACCGGCGTCGACATGCGATTGAACAACTCGAACATTTCTTGCGCCAGGGGCAGCGCGCGAACGCCAGCGGCATTGAGAATCGCCTGACGCCCGGTGCGATCAAACAAACGCACGCCGAGCGCCTGTTCAAGGTTCTTGATCTGCGAACTGACAGCTGACTGGGTCAAACCAATGTGCATGCCCGCCGCGGCGAAGGTGCCATAGCGGGCCACGGCGATGAAGGTCTTCAATTCACGCAGCATAAGCCGTCCGATTGATCGATTTTATTTGAGCTGAGCAGTGAATATATCTGCTTTGCATAAATTTATTCTTATCTAAAATCAATCCATCTTCCATAGCCTTTGCCTCATAAAAAAAGGATGACTACCGTGAGCCTCGCCCCTTTCCATTTAGCTATTCCCGTCCACGACCTGGCCGCCGCCCGCCATTTCTACACGAATATTTTCGGCTTCACAGAAGGCCGGTCCAGCGATCATTGGGTTGACTACGATTTCTACGGCCACCAACTGGTGATCCACGAGCACCCGAAAACCGCCTCGCAAGAATCGGCAGGCACTAACGTGGTGGACGGCCATGACGTGCCCGTTCCGCATTTTGGTGTGGTATTGAGCTGGGAAGACTGGGAAATCCTGGCCGAGCGTCTGCGTTCGCAGAGCATCAAGTTTGTGATCGAACCTTACGTGCGCTTCAAAGGCGAAGTCGGTGAGCAAGCCACCATGTTCTTCTTCGACCCGTGCGGCAACGCGCTGGAGTTCAAGGCGTTCAAGGACATCGGTCAGTTGTTCGCCAAGTAATCAGGTTTATGGCGGGGGCTGCCAGTCGCACTCGTGACAGTAGCCTTCACACCTGAAGTGGTTATTTTGACGCGTGATAAACACCTCATCGAGCAGGAAGCGATTGAGGCCATTAATTTGACATCAAGTGGTGCTGCGTTAGGCTGACCCTGTTTCAGACAAACAGGACTCCTTCGCCTTCTTTGATGAGCAGATAGCCATGGATACGGGCATCAACGCAGCAACCTGCTCTATCGCAACCACTCCTGATCGCCGCCTGATGCTGTTGCTGTTCTGCCTGCCAGTCACTCTGCTGTTGCTGAGCATACTGGTCATCAACGGCGGCACGTTGATGTATACCCTCGATGATCCATATATCCATATCGATCTGGCCAGGCGCATCTTCAGCGGTCATTACGGCATCAATCCCGGCGAATATTCGGCACCGTCGTCGAGCATCCTCTGGCCCTTTCTCCTGGCGCCTTTTACCCCTCTCAGCGGCTTGATGCTGTGGGTGCCGCTGCTCCTGAACATCGGTTTCTCCTTTCTGACCTTCTCGCTTTTCAACCGACTGCTGTCGGGTATCAGCTCTGCCCATCGGTTCTTCATTCTGGGCGGCTGGTTTCTCGCGACCAACTTCTACGGGCTGATCTTCAACGGCATGGAACATTGCCTGCAGATTTATCTGGTGGCGGTAATTGCAGTGGGCGTGCTGCGCAAAGAGTTTTACGGCAAACAGATCACGAGCAACGGCGTCTACCTGGCCATCCTGCTATTGCCACTGGTGCGTTACGAAGGGCTGGCGGTGTCTCTTCCGGTGTTGCTCTATTTGCTGTGCAAGAGTGAGCGTCTGAAGCCGCTGGTCTGCGGAGTCGCACTGGTCGGTATCGTGGCGCTGTTCTCTCTGTTTCTGGCCAGGCTGGGCGTTGGCTACCTGCCCTCCTCTGTTATCGCCAAATCGGACACGACCGGGCTATCGTCCATCGTCATGAATGCCATTGGCCAGTTTGAAAAGTATGGCTGGATCATTCTCGCGATGCTGGTCATGTGTGCCTTCATGCCGAACCGCAAACTGCTGGTCATGCTGCTGATTACGGTCACCGCGCTGCATACCCTGTTTGGCAAGAATGGATGGTTCGGGCGCTATGAAATCTATTGGCTGACATTTCTTGGGGTGTTTTTCCTGCACCTGTGCCTGACCCATCTCAAGGCGCGCACCACAGCAATCATCTTCGGCCTGCTACCACTGGCGTTCGCGCAACTGGTGTACACCACCCTGAGCACACCGCTAGCGTCAGCAGCGGTCTATAACCAGCAGTACCCGATGTCACAGATCGCCCAGCGGCTCAACGCCCCTGTGGCAGTCAACGATCTTGGACTGGTGGCGCTGAACTCCAGACAATACGTGCTGGACCTCTGGGGCCTGGGCAACCTTGAAGCGCTGAAACTGCGCAAGTCCGAAAGCGGCCCGCAATGGATCAAGGATTTGATGGATCGCAAGAACGTCCACTATGCCTTCGTTTACGAAGAGTGGTTCCCCGAACGCCCGGACAACTGGATCAAGGTCGGCGAACTGCAGATGCACATCCCTAAAATCGCTACGGCGTTCAACCACGTTGCTTTTTACGCGACCGACGAGCAATCAGCGCAGACACTAAGGGAGGTAATGCAGGCTTATGCGCTGGAGCAGCCGACGGGGAAGTATGAGTTTTGGTTTGAGAATTGAGTGAGAGGTGAAACGCCAGAAATAAAAAACCCCGCTGCTCAAACGAGCAACGGGGCTTTCTGTTTTCAGACTAACTGTGGATCAGAAGGCGTAAGTCACCAGCAGATCTTTGGTTACCTGAAAGTCCACCGACATCATGAAGCTCAAAGCGCTGATGGTGAAGATGGAGAACACGAACAGCTTGCGGGCCCAGACGGTGTCATCCACCGCCTTGTAGCCTTTCCAGGCCATATACAGCCAGTACATACCCATGCCCGCAGCAACCGCCAGATAGTTGAGCCCGGCGTAACCGCCAAAGGTCAACATCAAGGTGGTCACCAGGAACGCCAGGATGTAGAGCAGGATATGCCGCTTGGCGACCTTGATACCGCGCTCAACCGGTAGAACCGGAATCTTCGCAGCCAGGTAGTCATTGAAACGGAAAATCGCGATGGCATAGGAGTGCGGCATCTGCCAGAGGCTGAACATCACCAGCAGGGTCAATGCCGCAAAGTCGAAGCTGTTGCTCACTGCGCAGTAACCGATTACCGGAGGCATGGCCCCCGACAAGCTACCGATCAATGTGCCGTGTACCGACTTGCGTTTGAAATACAGGCTGTAAAAGCCAACGTAAATCACGAAGCCGATCACGGCGAGCATCGCTGCGAGTGGGTTGGTTTTGGTGTAAAGCAACCCCACCCCGCCAACACCGAGAATCGTCGCGTAGAGCAAGGCCAGTCTCAGTGAGACCAGGCCTTGTACCAACACACGGTTCTTGGTGCGCTCCATCTTCTGGTCAATGTCACGATCGATGCAGTTGTTGAATACACAACCGGATGCCACGACCAATGAGGTGCCTATGACTGCGGCCAGGAACATGCCGAAGTCAATTTGCCCTTTGGAGGCCAGAAAAAAGCCACCTGCCACCGAAAGCACGTTACCGAAAATGATCCCCGGCTTGGTGATTTGGATAAAGTGCTTAAGGGACATCAGGGTTACCTCATTTAGCCATCATGACGGTGTGGATGCTGAACATGATCCACAACGAGAGGCCGACCAGCAGCACGATGACCATCGCAGTGAACGCAAAGGCGAACACGTTATTGCGCTGGGCAACCGAACGATCAAGGTGCAGGAAGTAGCGCAGGTGAACCAGAACCTGCACCACAGCGAACAACAGGATAGTGATCAGCGTCGCTGACTTGGACATGACCGGGTACATCACAACGCCGAACGGGATAGCAGTGAGGATCACGGACAGGACGAAGCCGATCACATAGTCCTTTACGCCATTGCTATGGTCGTCAGCAGAGGTATGCGCGTGTGCGTTAGCCATTTACAAAGTCCCCATCAGATAAACAACGGTGAAGACGCAAATCCATACCACGTCCAGGAAGTGCCAGAACAGGCTCAGGCAGCTCAGACGGGTAGCGTTGGTCGACGTCAGGCCGCGAGTCTTGACCTGATACATCATGATGCCCATCCAGATCAGGCCGCTGGTCACGTGCAGACCGTGCAGGCCTACCAGCGCGAAGAAGCCAGACAGGAAGCCGCTACGGCTAGGGCCATAACCTTCAACGATCAGGTGATGGAACTCGTAGATTTCCATCGCGATGAAGCCGGCACCGAACAGGAAAGTGAGGGCCAACCAGCCCAGCACTTGACTCTTCTTGCCCTTGTGAACGGCCAGCATCGCAAAGCCGTAAGTGATACTACTGAACAACAGGAAAGCAGTTTCGACGGCCACGAATGGCAGTTCGAAAATGTCGTGTCCCGAAGGACCGCCTGCAACGTTGTTTACCAACACCGCGTAGATCGCGAAGAAGGATGCGAACAACACGCAGTCGGTCATCAGGTAGAGCCAGAAACCGTAAACGGTCATCGGCCCCGCATCGTGGTGATCATGCCCGTGATCACTGTGATCGTGGGCATCTCCTGGATTCAATACTAAGTTCGACATGTTTAAACCTGTTCCAGTGTGGATTTGCCAGGCGTGTATGCACCCTGAGCCACGAGGACCTTGTGCTGCTCACCTTCGATACGCGCCACTTCTTCAGCGGGCACCATATAGCCTTGATCGTCACGTGCGGCGTGGATGACGAACGAAACAACGGTCGCCGCCAGGCTGGCGATAGCCAACCACCAGATGTGCCAGATCATGGCAAAACCGAACACTGTCAACAGCAGACCCATTACCAGGCCAGTCGCAGTGTTGTTCGGCATGTGGATCGCCGAGTAGTGAGCCGGTACGTTGTAAGCAACGCCATCACGCTTGGCCGCGGTGAATGCATCCAGCTCGTCGGCTTTAGGCAGTTCAGCGAAGTTGTAGAACGGTGGCGGCGAAGACGTCGACCATTCCAGCGTGTGGCCATTCCATGGGTCGCCAGTCAGATCAAGATTCTCTGGCTTGTTGCGGTCACGGATACTCACGAAGATCTGGATCAGTTGGCATGCGATACCAACGGCGATCAGCATTGCACCGAACCAGGCGATGTCCAGGTACAGGTTCCAGGCCGGGTTGTCGGTAGTGTTCAGACGACGAGTCATACCCAGGAAGCCCAGGAAGTACAGCGGCATGAACGCGACGAAGAAACCGAAGAACCAGCAGTAGAACGAAGCCTTGCCCCACTTCTCGTTCAACTTGAAGCCGAACGCTTTAGGGAACCAGAACGCGAAACCAGCGATGTAACCGAATACCGCGCCGCCGATGATGACGTTGTGGAAGTGAGCGATTACAAACAGGCTGTTGTGCAGCACGAAGTCAGCACCCGGGATCGCCAACAGAACGCCGGTCATACCGCCGATCGAGAAGGTGATCATGAAGCCCAGGGTCCAGAGCACTGGCGCGGTGAAGCGCAGACGGCCCTGGTAAATGGTGAACAGCCAGTTGAACAGCTTCACACCCGTCGGCAGCGCAATCAGCATCGTTGCCAGACCGAAGAAGGCGTTGACGCTGGCGCCAGAACCCATGGTGAAGAAGTGGTGCAGCCAGACCATGAAGCCGAGGACGGTGATACCGCCGCTGGCGTAGATCATCGACTTGTGGCCGAACAGACGCTTGCCGGTAAAGGTAGAGATGACTTCGGAGAACACACCGAACGCCGGCAGTACCAGGATGTAAACCTCAGGGTGACCCCACGCCCAGAACAGGTTCACGTACATCATTGGGTTACCGCCCAACTCGTTCGTGAAAATGTGGAAGTCCAGGTAACGGTCCAGAGTCAGGGCTGCCAGGGTGGCAGTCAGGATCGGGAACGAAGCAACGATCAGGATGTTAGCGAAGGTGCAGGTCCAGGTGAAGATCGGCATCTCCATCAGCTTCATGCCAGGCGTGCGCATTTTCAGCACGGTGACGAGGAAGTTGACACCCGTTAACGTCGTCCCTAGTCCGGATAGCTGTAGCGCCCAGATGTAGTAATCAACCCCCACTCCAGGACTGTAGGCAAGCCCGGACAATGGCGGGTAAGCAACCCAACCGGTTTTAGCGAACTCGCCGACACCCAGGGAAATGTTGACCAACAGTACGCCGGACACCAGGAGCCAGAAGCTCAGGGAGTTCAGGAACGGGAAGGCAACGTCACGGGCACCGATCTGCAGCGGCACGACGATGTTCATCAGGCCGGTGAAGAATGGCATCGCCATGAAGATGATCATGATCACACCGTGAGCGGTGAAGATCTGGTCATAGTGCTCAGGCGGCAGATAGCCTTCGGCACCATTCTGGGCCAAGGCCAGCTGGGTACGCATCATCACGGCGTCGGCGAAACCGCGCAACAGCATGACCATGGCAACCACGATGTACATCACACCGATTTTCTTGTGGTCGACTGACGTCAGCCATTCAGTCCACAAGTAGGTCCACTTCTTGAAGTAGGTGAGTGCCGCAACCAGAGCGATACCACCCAAGGCGATCATCGCCAGGGTGATCATGACTATCGGCTCGTGATACGGGATCGCGTCCAGACTTAATTTACCAAACATCGTTTACTCCTCTGCCCCAGCAGCTGAATGCTTACCCTTGCCCATGTCCATCACTTTCTCACCCAAGTTGGCGTCCGACTCGCGTGCAGTACCTTCCTGCTCGTGAGGGTTCACCTTGCCTGGCTTCATGCCTTCGTACTTGTCGATGACGGCATTGAACAGGTTCGGAGTGACTGCGGAGAACAGCTCGACCGGGTTACGCTCGCTCGGTTTGAGCAGAGCAGCGTATTCCGAAGCTTCAAGCTTTTTAGGTGAACTCTTGACTTCGGCGACCCAGGCGTCGAAATCCGCCTTGGACGTTGCAATTGCCTTGAACTTCATGCCGGTGAAACCCGCGCCACTGTAGTTGGCGGAGATCCCGTCGTATTCGTGATTTTCGTTAGAGATCAAGTGTAGCTTGGTCAGCATGCCAGCCATGGCATAAACCTGGCCGCCCAGACCCGGAATGAAGAACGAGTTCATCACCGAATCAGAGGTAATCTTGAAATTCACCGGAGTATTGGCTGGGAAAACGATCTTGTTGACCGTCGCGATGCCTTGTTCCGGGTAAATGAAGACCCACTTCCAGTCCAGCGAAACCACCTCGATGGTAATCGGCGGCACATCGGACTCGATTGGACGATACGGGTCCAGAGCGTGAGTAGACTTGTAAGTGATGTAGCCAAGAAACACCAACAGGACCAGAGGAATGCCCCAGACTGCGGCCTCGATCTTGGTGGAGTGCGACCATTCAGGCGTGTAAGTGGCGTCCTTGTTGGTGGCACGATATTTCCAGGCGAAGATGATGGTCAGGAAAATGACCGGAATCACCACGATCAACATCAACAGCGTTGCGGTGATAATCAGGTTGCGCTGGTCGAGCCCTATTTGCCCTTTAGGATCGAGCAGAGGCACGCCCTCGCAACCACTGAGCAAAAGCATGCTGAAAAGGGCCAAGAAGCCAAAAAACCTGGGGTACCTTTTTTTACTCATCTCACGACCTCTAAAAGCAAAAGCAGCTTGCGGGTGCAATTGGTTTTCGACCGCCAACACCGAAACCTGCCGTGTTGGCATATTTTTTGGATTGAACAAAGCCTGTCACGACGCATGCAAAGCGTAACGACAAATCCATATTTATCTTTAATTTCTTGTTCGAATGCGTGGCATCACGCCCGGAATACGGGCCAACTCCCTTTGGTGCATGCATTCATGGTACTTCAGAGTCCGACTGGCACTACGGCACAGCCTGCGCAAAAGGCGCTATTTGACCTCGAAAATGCTCATCACTGGGTAAGCCAGCGGGGCAAGTGCGGGGATTGTAGATATCTAGAAATTTAATGACTATGTTTTTTTTAGCAACAGTTTGTATCAGGATCTGTAAAAATCGACAAACAGCTCACGAATTTTTCACAAAAAATGCCCCTTTCCGTAGGGGCACTTTTTCCTTACAGGCCCTGTAGCCCGCGGTATTTCCGACGGTTACGAATGATGCCGATCGGCACCAGTACGACGGTCAAAACGAACGCGACCAGAGCCCACTGCGCGAGGGACAATCCGAGGACTGGCGGATAAGGGGTCGTGCAGAACCCGCTGACCTGGAACCCGATCGGGAACATCGAGGCCAGTGGCAGGCCGTCGACAATCGGTTGCAGCACATCGATGCCACAGCTCTCGGTAGGATGCGAAAGGATGTAGACATGGCGGCCTGCGGCAACAATCCCGCCTATTGCGCTGAGCACTACCAGTGTTTCCAGCGCAGTGATGCTGCGGCGGCCCGGCATGGCCGCGCCGATGAAGGCGAAGATGGCGATGAACAGCAGCGCATAGCGTTGCAGGATGCACAGCGGGCAAGGCGCCTCGCCCAATACGATCTGCATGTACAGCGCCCCGCCGATCAGCGCCAGGCAGATAACGCCCAGCAGGACCAGAAAGCGCTTCTCGCGTTTTAGGTACAACATGTTGTCGCTCATTCACTTACCTTTCGAAAGGGTGTCCATTGGGACCGTTCGATCAATGCCGGGGGACTTGATGCCAGCACCCCGAGGGCAGACACCGGATTGTAAAGGCTCAACGCCCTGATCGCTCGCGATAATCATGGTCCGTGACGGACAACTCAAGCCTGTACCCGCCATATGGGCATATTTGGCCACCCGGTGGTGTTGGTTGCGCCAGTTCAGTGCATGAGCAACTGCATTGCGCAGGACGAACAGCATCCTTCTATATAGAAGGATGCGGCTATTTGTCGCAGCTGGTAGCATCGGTCCATCCCTGTAGGAGCTGCCGAAGGCTGCGAAAGCGGAGTGTCAGGCAGTACGCTATCGCAGCCTTTGGCAGCTACAGAAAAGGCATCTCCATTCAAGGACCAAATCGGGAAAAACCGTATCCTTCTATATATAGAGGGATGCGGCTATTTGTCGCAGCCGGTAGCATCGGGCCATCCCTGCAGGAACTGCCGAAGGCTGCGATAGCGGCAGGTCAGGCAGTACGCTATCGCAGCCTCCGGCAGCTCCCGCAGAACGCAAACGGAGCATATTTTGCTTATCGGCGGCAGCCATGATTGAGGAAAACGCATTCCTCGGGAGCTCCTCTTCTATATATAGAAGAGCGCGACTATTTGTCGCACCTCACTCCAGCTCGCAAGCCGGACCAAAAAACTCGTAGCGACTTTGCTTTTCCGGCACTCCTGCGATTTTGAGCTGGCGTTTGATGACCTTCATGAAAGCCTTGGGGCCGAGGAAGTACGCATCCAGATCCCGCTCCTCGGGCAACCACTGCTCCAGGCGCGATTGATCAAGCAGGCCAAGTGCATCTGCCGCCGGGCTGACACCGTCATCTTCGGCGTAGCAGTAAAAACGTTTGAGTTGCGGATGCCTGACCGCCAGCCCGTCAACCCAGTCGCGAAAGGCATGCACGCTGCCATTGCGGGCGCAGTGGATGAAATGCACCGGACGCGATGTTGTGAGTGCAGCTTCGAGCATCGCCAGGGTTGGGGTGATGCCCACTCCCCCGCTGATCAACACCAGCGGCTTGTCGCTGGCTCTCAGGGTGAACTCGCCCGAGGGAGGAAACAGGTGCAGGCTGTCGCCCACTTGCAACTGATCATGCAGATAGTTGGAAACCTTACCGCGAGGCTCGCGTTTAACGCTGATCCGGTACTGGTTATCGCCCGCCACCGCTGACAGCGAATAGTTACGGCGCACCTCCTCATCGGCGATCTGTAATTGCACGCCGATGTACTGGCCCGGCGCGAATTCCAGCAACTGCCCACCGTCTGCGGGCCGCAGGTAGAACGAAGTGATCTCCGAGCTTTCAGCGACTTTGGCCGCCAGGGTGAATTCACGCGTACCACGCCAGCCGCCAGGAGCCTGCGCCTTTTCTTCATAGATTGCGTGCTCGGCGCCAATCAGCACATCCGCGAGTTGTTGATAAGCTCGACCCCAGGCCTGCAGCACCTCTTCGGTCGCGACCATATCACCCAGCACCTCGCGGATAGCACTCAGCAAGCAACGACCGACAATCGGGTAGTGCTCCGGCAGGATTTGCAGGGCGACGTGCTTGTTGATTATTTTTGTCAGCAAGCCACCCAACTGCTCCAGTTCATCAATGTGTCGTGCGTACATCAGCAAACCATTAGCCAGAGCTCTGGGCTGATCGCCGCTGGCCTGATGCGCAGGATTGAACAGCGGCCTGACTTGTGGATACTCATCGAGCATCTTTTTGTAGAAGTGAGTCGTCAACGTTTCGCCCCCGCTTTCCAGCAGTGGGACGGTGGCTTTGACAATGGCGCGATCCGAGGCGGTCAACATGATGTACTCCTTACAGACAGGCGTTAAAAAAGTACTCATGCCGTGTCAGAAACCATGCCAGAATTTCAGGCTTTTAAAATCAATGAGTTAGCGGTTATTAGTCAAATAGACTCCAAAAGAAAAGCGGTCATTATGACTACACGAGGTCTTAATGACTCATCGCTGTGAGCTTCATCCAGTCCGCTGTCGACATCTCGACTGGATCAGGCAAACCCGGTTAGCGCACAAAAAACCTCAAGCGTGCCTGTACCGGGTCGATAACCTGTCCAGAGAAGGCTATTTGCTGCTTACTGCGGCAAAACTTTTATTGCCAGAAGGTTTTATATGTCCACCAAGAACGTCCGAGCAGATTCACTTTCGCTGCTGCTGTTCACATTACGCAGCGGCAAGTTGATGGCGATCAACCTGCTGAAAGTCAGCGAAATAATCCCGTGCCCTGCCCTGACACGACTTCCCGAATCGCACCCGCACGTCAAAGGCGTTGCCACGCTGCGAGGAGCCTCGCTGTCGGTGATCGACTTGAGCCGGGCCATTGGTGAAAGACCTTTGGTCGACCCGGATGGCGGCTGCCTGATCGTTACTGACGTTAGTCGTTCGAAACAGGGGCTGCATGTTCAGGCCGTCAGCAAGATCGTGCATTGCCTGACGACTGATATCCGCCCACCGCCCTTTGGTGCCAACGGCAGATCGTTCATCACCGGCGTCACTCAGGTCGATGGCACGCTGGTGCAGGTACTGGATATCGAAAAAGTCATCCACGGTATTGCCCCGGCGCAGATCGTTGCACAGCCGGATGCGCTGACCATGGAAGAAGCTGAACTGCTGGCTGCCACCCGCATTCTGGTGGTCGATGACAGCCAGGTGGCGCTGCAGCAATCGCTGCTCACACTGCGCAATCTGGGTATCGATTGCCACACGGCCCGCAGCGCCAAGGAGGCCATTGACGTTTTGCTCGAACTCCAGGGTTCTCCTGCGCAGATCAACGTGCTGGTTTCCGACATCGAAATGTCCGAGATGGATGGCTACGCTTTGACCCGCACACTGCGTGAAACGCCTGACTATCAAGACTTGTATATTCTGCTGCACACGTCGCTCGACAGCGCCATGAACAGTGAGAAAGCCAGGCTTGCAGGGGCCAATGCGGTGTTGACCAAGTTTTCGTCACCTGAGTTGACCCGCTGCCTGATCGTCGCTGCACGCGCGGTCAAGGCTCAAGGCGCATGAGTGTGATGGACCGCCTCGGCGGTTCAGACCGGCATTGGTGGCTGATGCGCCGTGATCTGGGAAATCTGGCCCCGGCACAAGCATGGCCCGGTCATATCCAGATCACGCCGTTCACCTTCGAAGACGCCCCTGAAGCTCACGCTCTGTTGTTGCAGGGGCATGCCGACGATATACGGATGCCCGAGTATCAAGACTGGGTAAACGACTGGCGAACCGATCCCGAATACGATCCGACGCTGTGCTTTGCCCTCCGGGATGAGCAAGGAATGGTCGGGCTGATTCAGGGCTGGACCAGCGCCTTCATCAAGGATCTGGTCATACACCCCCGTGCCAGAAATCAAGGCCTGGCGCTTCAGTTGCTCAACCATGTATTCAACATTTTTCGGCAGCGAGGCGAAGCCTGGGTGGACCTCAAGGTCATGGAGAATAATCTGGCCGCGCGCTGCCTGTATGAGAAGGCAGGCATGCGCTACGTCCAGCGCCAGGAAACCGATTAGGTCTGATCTGGCATACTCCATCATCAATCGATGTTCATGGAGAACGACAATGAAAGCGTCCACCTTCCTGCTGATCGCCTCGGCGACACTCGCCAGCCAGGCCAATGCTTCCAGCACAGACGCCTGGAAGGCACTGGACAAGGCGGTTATCGACAGCTGCATGAAAGCCAGCCAGCTCAAAGAAGTGCGTGCTGTCGGCAAGGCGGGGTTTGACGACCATGTCGGGTACGAAGCGCTCATGCTCAGAGGCCGTTACCCACAGCCGCATATGAAAAATCAGCCCGGCGCCGAGCTGTGCCTTTACAACCGAACGAGCAAGAAAGCCACGGTCAGTGAGTGGACCGAGCTTCCCGCCACTGTGAAAAAGTAAGCATCGCGCTCGCTGGCTCACAACTTGCTTCGAACACCGTCTCAGTCGTGCCGACAGCTCTGGTTTCTGTCGCGTTCGACGTCTGTCATGACGGACCTTTATTGCAATGAATACGCGATACTCTTGCACCGGTTGCGGCCGCTGCTGCAGCGACCATCATGTGCCACTCACTCTCGGGGAATCCCTGCAATGGGCGGCTGACGGCGGTTCGCTGATCATCCTGATCGAGGCATTTCTGGCTGATGGCTACGGCTTGCCAGAGGGTCAGTTGACTCACGCGACACGCCGCTCGACGCTGGTCCAGAGTGGCGTGACCCAGGCCCAGGTCGCGATCACTTTCGCGGCCTATAACAAAGGACCTTGCCGGAATCTTGACGCAGACAATCGCTGCGGCATTTATGAGCGGCGCCCACTGGTATGCCGTATCTATCCGATGGAAATCAACCCGCACATTCCACTACGCCCTGAGGCCAAGGACTGTCCGCCCGAGGCATGGGAACAAGGACCGGATTTGATCGTCGGCGGCCAGTTGGTCGATACCGAACTCAGCCGCCTGATTGAGCAGTCTCGCCAGGCTGACCGGGAAGACATCGGTGCCAAAGAGGCGATCTGCCAACGACTGGGGATTCGCGCCACGGCCTTGAAAGGCAATGGTTTCGTTGCGTACTTACCGGATATGGATGCCTTTGCCACTGCTGTCATGGACCTGGTGGACAACACCGATGCGGCCCCGACAAGCAATGGCTGGACCTTTCATGTGGCAGGCGACGCCGTGATCGAGACACTGAATGTGGCTGGGGCCGAACTGGCGACGGGCGAGCCTGCGGGTTACATGTTCATACCGCTGCAGGCGGGTTGATTGTCCTGACAGGTGAAGCATCTGTGGGAGCGAATTCATTCGCGAATAAGGTTTTCCAATTTCTGGCTATGCAGTGGAATCACCGACCTCTTCGCGAATAAATTCGCTCCCACGATTAATCTCATTCCAGGGCGAATGATTTGATCCTGTTTAACGCTTGCCCATCGACTTGCGAGTCCCGTGGGGAGCGGCGCCCGGGATTTTGTTATGCCCGTGCTTGTTCGACTTCTGATACCAAGGCTCGTCTTTTTTCGATTGCGCGAAGTCAGCGGGCTTGAAAGGGAAGCTGAACGCAGGGATCGGTGCTTTCTTATCCGCAGCCGAATCCTCGGCGACGACGGTTTCAGGAGCCGGTGTTGAGTCAGTAGATGTCATGAAAAGCTCCAGAAATTGGCAATCAGTCGTCGAAAGGTCGCGCAGCATACCTGAATCATTTGCCCGCCGCCTGCACCGGGCCAAGCCTCTCATCGGCTGAGGCTACTTGTAGAACAGATCGACCATTACTTCTGCCTCGAATGGCCCGGCTTGAGGGTTGTTTTTCTGCCAGACCAGCTCGGCATTGAAGTCGACAGTCGCTGCCTGGTTATCGTTGAGCAGATCGGCAAGATGAAAAGGTTCGTTGTAGCTCACCACCGAATCATCACGGGCTTTCAAAATGCGGATACCGACACTGTCGTTTGCGGCAGGGATCAGGTAGTCCCCAGACAATCTGCCACTGACCGGCTTGAAGCGCGCGCCCAGGCTGAATGGCGAATCACAGGTGCGTCGGGTGACGAGCGAAAACGGACGGCGCTCAATGACCTTGCCTACCGCAACCTGCTGAATGCCGATGTGGCCGAAATCCAGGGTTTCAGGCACCACCTGCAACTGTGCATCACACGCCACAAAGCGCAGCCCGTTCAGGTTATTGATGCGGTAACTGAGGCTGTGATCCGGCAGAGGATTAAGCCCCTTGCCACTGTCGAGCTGGAATAACCGGTAATCATGCAGATCACTGGCGATACCGGAATGAGGGGTGGGCCCGAACTTCTGAATGAACACGGAAAACGCGAGATTGAATCGGGTCTTGGGGCAGGCACCGATGTTCTCCGCGCCTTCGTGACAAACAGGCAGGTACTGGCCGGTACTGATTCGCCCGCTGCTCTGCGAATGATCGACTCCCGCCAACGTGAGACCGGCGCGAATGCCCTGGCCTATCTTCAGGTTGTCCGGGTTGAGGTAGAGGAAAATTTCCTCCTGCGCTGATAGCTCGCTGTCCTTGATGCACTCGACCTGAAGGTCCATCCGTTCAGAACGCCAGACAATATCTCCGTCGGGCGCGCTGGCCGGGATAGCCACGCTGCTGTCCAGATCGCCACGAACCACCGTCTCCCCCGCGCCCTGGGTTTTGCAGATCATTGCGAAGCTGGTAGCGGGGGTAAATAACAGAGTAAGCAGAAACAATACTCTGCAGGAGCCGCCCAGTCGCCAAGGCGCCCCGCTGTTGCGGGGCAAACTCGGTTTCATGTGGGAGCGGTGCTTGCCCGCGATAAAGGCGACGCGGTCTGAAGGATAAAACGCGGTGCCCTCATCGCGGGCAAGCACCGCTCCCACTTCAAAATCGCATCTATTCAGTGATTTATATTTTGCTTTATAGGAGCGCACTTCAACAGGAATGGCGCTTGAGCTCAGAAAATTCCGTACAGCCTGGAAACAGGTATTCATCATTCAGCAGTCCTTTTGCCGGTGTTCAGTGTTGTCAAAGCCATCGCTCTTGCCCGCCGCGCAATAAGCGTCCGCGCCGCCATAATCGTTCAGCGCCTTGAACGACAGACTCCGTATTGCGCCTGCAGCAGGAACAGCCATTTCATGGCTGGCACCTGGCGCCAGCAGCAGGTAGTTCCTGGCAACCACACCGCCCAACCGCACATCCTGTAACGCGGCATGGTAAGAAGTCGGATTACTCACGCGTAACGAGGTAGAGGCCAGCGTCCAGCGCAGACGGTAGGCGGTTGCGGCAGGGTCTTCGGTAAGCCCGGCAGGACGATAGAACAGGTTGATGCGCTGGCGAATCGCAATGTTCAACGCGTTAGTGACGTCGGTGCGCCGTGGTATTTCCAGCACATAAACATGCAGCAAGGATTCCTCGTTGAGCGACATGCCCTGGCCCTGATACAAGACCCTGAGCGTCTGTTTGCCGCGGGCGTCGAGGCGCGCCAACTGCGGACTAAGCACGAAGGGCAGCTCGGCAGCGGCCTCTTCAAGATCACCGTCGGTATTGGCCGGGTCACTCAACCAGGCCTGAATCAACACTTCACGGTCACTGCGATTGGCGACTTCGAGGCTCGCTTCGGGGAAACGGCCATCAAAGATCAGGCGTGTCCCGCTCAGAGACACGGCAGCCTGCAGATTAGAACTCGACAACAGGGCGGCGAGGCCCAGACAAATGAGCTTCGTCATTGGCAGATCACCCGAATGCGTTCGTAGGCACGTGAAGGATCACGGGCCGGGAGAGCGAAAGGCGCACGGCAGCTTTGCCCGGCCCACTTCACCTGCAACTCGCCATAGTCCTGCTCGCTAAGAACCAGTGCCCGACTTGTCGGGTCAACCACCGCCAGGGCCTTGCCATTGAGGTCTTCGACACTCGCGCCCAAGGGGATTTTGCTGTCGTCGGCCTGAACCAGTTCAAACTGCACCCGACGCCCGGTTGAAGCCTTGAAGCGCACCACCGGCATCGCGCCACGACGCGGCACAATCTGGCTAACCGCGTTATCCAGTTCAACATCGGCGCCGAGTTGACGGGTATCCAGGCTGACCCAGTTGCTGCGATAGGGCTGCGCGTAAGGCAGCACGGCATATCCATTGGCAGCGGTTTCGACATTACTGAAGCTGGTCAGTCTGGCGCCGCCGACCTTTGTGACCTCCACCAAAGCAAAGGTTTCTCCCAGTGACTGCCCCAGGTTTATGCCGCCGCCATGAACCAGCACAGACCCGGAAGCCCCAAGGCTGAAGGCATCGTAATCACGGCCCTGGCTGTAGCCTGCCTCGAAGCGCCCATAGGGCTGCGTGGTGTTGAGCTTTCCGGAGCCAAAACTTCCAGAGCTGCTGTCGTGCCCGGCCTGCACCGAATAGAACGCGTGACGCTGATCGAGAACCTGACCACTGAGGCCTGCCTGAGCGTTGTATTCGCCCGCACTGTCGCGTAAGCCATTGAAGGACAAGCGCGAAGAACTGGAGTTTTCACCCAACGGGAAGGTCAGGCTGACCGCGACCCGGTTGTCATTTTCAGCCTGCCCGTCGCGACCGGACTGACGATTGTTTTCCACAGACAGGCTGTAACTGAGCGACCGCCAGGCAGCGTTATACGCCAGGTAGAACTGTCGAGTCTTGCTGCCAAGATCCCAGTAACGCTGTTCGGACGCGGTCAGACTGAGACTACCGTACTGCGCAGGCAAGGTCTGCGTAACGGTCAGCTCCATGCGGTCTTTGGGACGGCCAGTCATTGCCCGACGGAACCGCGCTCGTGAGGATTCGACATGTTCGTTGAGGGA
Organism: Pseudomonas quasicaspiana; assembly: GCF_021147825.1. Taxonomy (NCBI): domain Bacteria; kingdom Pseudomonadati; phylum Pseudomonadota; class Gammaproteobacteria; order Pseudomonadales; family Pseudomonadaceae; genus Pseudomonas; species Pseudomonas quasicaspiana. The sequence goes on along the minus strand of NZ_JAGTPI010000027.1, from coordinate 33,294 downwards.
CAGATAGCGCTCGGTGGAATAGCGATAACCCGCCACTGCGAAGGTAGTGTCAGTGGCATTCAAGATGTTGGCGTATCGCAGGCGCACACTCTGCCCCGCTTGACGCTGATCATCGATTTCGCTGACGGAGTGGGTCAGATCGGCTGACAGTGCGCCGTACCCGGTATTGAGACCCGCACCGACATTGGTTGCCTGGTAATCCTCAGCCCACTGCAAACCGCCAAAGCTCGTGATCCGTTCAGACACGCCGTAAATCAGGGCAAGGCTGGCAAAGGTCGGAGTCGCAGCGTCATTGCTGCCGCTGTCGACCTGCCCTGTCGCAAGGCTGTAACGAAATGCGCCTTCGGGCACCATGATCGGCAGCGAAGCATAGGCCTGGGTGAAGGAACGCCGACGACCGTCGGCTTCAATGATGGTGACCTGCAGATCACCATTGGAACCGCTCGGGTAAATGTCACTGATCTCGAACGGCCCCGGTGAAACGTTGCCGCTGTAGAGCAGGAAGCCGTTTTGACGAACTTCAACCGATGCGTTGGTTTCGGCAGTGCCGCGAATCACCGGCGAGTAGTTGCGTTCACTGTCGGGAAGCATGGCATCGTCAGAACTTACCCCCACACCCAGAAAACGCACACTGTCGAAAATTTGTGAGTCGGTGAATGTCTCGCCAAGGGTCAGTTGACTGCGCAGCGTGCTCAGATCCCGTTGCAGATAAGTCCGGTTGCTACTGAAGCGATAAGACTGATTGTCGGCGTAGACCAGAGAGGACTCGTTCCTCAGCCGCCATGCGCCCAGATTGAGGCCATTGCGCAGCCCCAGATAATACTGGTCGGTCTTCTCCCGCCGATTACTACGTCTGACAGCATTGAACGAGTAGCTGGAGAAGCCGACGGACTCGCCACCGTCCCACAACTCCGGAGGTACATAACCTCTGGCACTGCGCTGCATGACCGCTTGCGGCACGCTGATATTGAGGCGCAGCGTATTGGGTTGGTACTCAACCCGGGCGAACTCGACATTGGCAGGCAAATCAAAGCACGCCTGTGCGCTTTGCGTTGTCGGGTCGCCTGACAAACGACTGAGATCAAGCCCAAAAGTCTGAAGCATCTCCAGCGTCAGGCAGGGTTCGATACGGTCAGATAACGGGTTGTTGGCAAAGACAATATCGCGCCGACCGCTCAATGCGCGATTGACGTAAATGTCCACCCGATAGGTGCCAGGCAACAGCGTATTGGCCTGCAGGAACTCAGTAAGCTCTGGAGGCTGGTCGCTGCCCTGGATGAATGCTGTATTAAACTTTACCGGTTTAACCGGCGCGCTTTCGATTGCCCAGCCTTGCGCTGTAAATACCTGCATGACGACCAGAACCATACCGCCGGTTACCGACTTGAGTCTGAACCCCTTTGCTAAACGCAGGATGGATCCCGGAGTTGATTCCCCAATGTTTTTGTAAAGCCATTCCATTAGCAGTTTCCACTCGATCTGGAAGTTCTGAGCCTTGCCCGAATCCCTTTCAGGCAGGCACACAACTACTGAGCCATTGCGCGTGACGCGGCTTGAATTGGGTAAGTAACGCAGTGAAGAAAAACGAAGTGACCGTTATCGAGGTTCCACCGTGACGGCCTGTGTGATCTCGCCGGATTTCAGTGTGGTGCGGTATGCAACCTGACCGCCAAAATCATTGATGCTAATGAAGTTCAACGTCGCTCCATCGCCAAAATCACTTAACGGTAGTTGCAGTTGCTGACCGGGGGCGATCATCTGGCTGTCATGGCTCAGCAACTTGTTGCCGGCACGCTGTGCGGTAATCATGACCATGGAAACGTGATACGGCCCCGGATTTTCAACGTGCAATGTATTATCTGCCGCCAGCTTCCAGCGCAGATATTCCGGCGCTTCGGCGACATCACCCACCAGCCCTTTGGGCCGGAAGAACAGCTTCATTCGCTGCCGGACGGCGATCTGCAATGTGTTTTGCGCAGCCACCTGAGGAATTTCCTGAACGTTGAGCCAGAGCACTGATTCGCGGTCCTGCGGCATGTCCTTGCCAGAATAGATAATCCGCACCAGTTGCCTGCCATCACTGGCTAAACGGGCAATCGCCGGGGTTATCACAAAAGGCAGGTTATTCGGATCTGTATGTTCGGCGCTTGGCTCCAGCCAACTTTGCACAAGGATCTCTTTATTGCCTGCGTTATGTACGCCGAAACTGACCTCCTTGTCTGAAGCGAGATAAATAATGCGTGTGGTGTTTATGACGATGCTGGCCTGCACGCTCGCGCAGAACAGCAATGACCATAAAGCCGTTGCAGCCAACTGGGCTACATGACGGTAGAAAAACAAAAACATGCTGGCGCTCGCCTTGTACTCAGTATGAAATCCCACAGTGCCTTGGTCAGACACGGTTCGCAGGGCCGAACTCAAACCGCGCGCGGCTTAAGCCGACTCTGCGAACGTCCATACCCTTCGATGTTCGATGGAGTAAGTAACCCGAAATGGAGCGAGCAATGCTCGCTCCATGCGGCGTATTACTCGTAATCCAGGGTGAACGGCAGATCGCCCATGGCTGTACCTGGTCGGGTTACCGTGCCATTCAGCATGTAGACCCCGGCCAGATTCAGCTCAGCGGTGGCACCACCGGCACCGTCCTTGACCAGCGGTTTGTCTATGGTGCCGGTTCCAGACAGATCCATCAGTTGATTCGAAGCGTTAAGCACACCAATGGCAACACCGCCTGCCGAACCGGTTACGCGAAGTAACTTGCTGTCATTGTCATCGGTACCATGACCCATTCCGGCTTTAAAGCGCATTTTCACAAGGTTGTATTGATCGGCACCCGCGGTGCAGTTGACCAGCAACTGAATGGGCGTCGCGGTCTCCAGTTTATTCTCACCAGAAGTACCAATGTCAGAGAACGAAACGTTACCCAGATCAACCGCAATATCGCCAGGCTGGGTGCCTGGGCCGGTGCCAGTGCCGGGTGAAACGCTGCAGGAAATGTTGGTCAGGGTGCCGGAAAACTTCAGCACACCATTGTTCGCAGCATTGGCGGTGTTAGCCAGGCTCAAAGCCAAAGCGCCACTAACGGCCAGGGCAAGAGTGATATTTTTCATAGTAACGACATTCCTTGTGTTATTTCGTGTATGCCCTAAATCGGACGCCACGCACTATAAGGTTCGATCTTTTGGATCGATGTCGGCTTTGTTACTTTAATCGTATGGAATAAGCCACGGAACTTGCAGGAACCTTCCGTAGGAATAACCGTAACTCTTTTGCAGCCCGCATAAACCGTGGCACTGAGATAATACCCGATAAAAAAGGTCAGGCAATACTTCACATAAAGTTGACGACATTGCTACAACGCTAAACTTTATTTGCAACCAGAGCTGTCACGCACCCGACAAGTATCAGGTTAGCGGAGGGATTCAGTTAGAGGAGCCCAGGGTCATGCAGTAAAGAGATGACCTGCAGGAGCTAACGAGCACCGCGAGACAGAACTTCTGACGATGCAGGTCCGACGTCTCGCCAACAAGTTGGCTCCTACAGGATTACCCGTTTGCTGCGCGATAGCGCGGTGCCAGGAGCCTATTGATACGTGAGGGTCAGAACTCCGGCACCCGCCGGGTTGCCCTTCGATAATGATGCTGGTAGCGCCTGGTACTGTGTCGAGAACGGGATGACGGAGCCGGTACAGGCGTTATGCGCCGTATCAACCACAATGGACATATGGGCGGAAACGTTGACCCGTTGAGTGTTGATCCCTCCAACCAGGCTCGTCGGCAGCACCGCGCAGCTGGCATTGTTGACGGCCCCGCTAAAACTCAGCTGACCGTTAGCGGCCGATGCGTTAAACGCACTCAGGCATAAAGGACCGACAATCAGAACGGCGATGACCTTGCGCGCCTCATAAACGACTTCAAACCAACGGTTCCCGCTTGAGACGCTGCACTTCATGGGCTTGCTCCAACTTGGTACGTTTTGATCAGCAAAGAAAACCAAATGGAACAAGCAGGAAAATTTCCCGAGAATTCCTTTCTATAGATATCGTCTCCAGCCCGTGTTTCTTGATAACGTTCGTGCGCGTTGCGCCTTTCTTGCTGACAATTCTGACAGGTGGCCGTCACCCTGCTGACCGGGTTGACGGGCTATAAGAGAAGCGCCATCCACAACGACCCTCCTTCCCCGACTTTCCGGCGTCTCTCGAATGCGTAAACAGACCAGAACCGTCCTTGCCGTTATTGTCATCACGGGCTTGATCGGTGTATCCAGCTGGACCCTGACCCGTCCGGCGACGGCAAAAGTCAGCACACCGACGGCGGTGCCGGTCAAAGTCGTCAAAGTGACCGAGGAGGATGTACCGCGTTTCGTCACGGGTATTGGTTCAGTGCTGTCTTTGCACAGTGTGATCATTCGCCCGCAAGTGGATGGCATCCTCACCAAAGTGCTGGTCAAGGAAGGGCAAACGGTCAAGGCCGGAGATTTGCTGGCGACGATTGACGACCGGGCCATTCGCGCCTCGCTGGAACAGGCCAAGGCTCAGCTTGCGCAAAGCAAGGCACAGCTGGACATGGCCCAGGTCGACCTGAAGCGCTACCGGCTGCTCAGTGAAGACAATGGCATCTCCAAACAGACTTTCGATCAGCAGCAAGCCACGGTCCATCAACTCAAAGCCACAGCGATGGGCAACGAGGCCGCGATCAACGCCGCTCAAGTGCAACTTTCGTACACCCAGATTCGCTCGCCGGTCACTGGCAGAGTCGGCATTCGCAACGTCGATGAAGGCAACTTCCTGCGCGTCAGCGATGCTCAGGGCCTGTTTTCGGTCACGCAGATTGATCCTGTCTCGGTGGAGTTTTCACTGCCGCAACAAATGCTGCCAACACTGCAAGGTTTGATCGCTTCAAGCTCGCCAGCAGCCGTCAAAGCCTTCCTTGGTGACGGCGATAACGGGACGCTACTGGGAGACGGCAAGCTGACCCTGATCGACAACCAGGTCTCGGCCACCACCGGGACCATTCGCGCCAAAGCCGAATTCAATAATCCAAAACAGCTGTTGTGGCCAGGTCAACTGGTCACGGTTAAAATCCAGACAGCCATAGACCGCGATGCCTTGCGAGTGCCGCCGCAGGTCGTGCAACGCGGCATCGATCAACACTTCGCGTTCCGGGTCAACGGCGACAAGGTCGAAGTGGTTCCGGTGCAGGTGCTGTATCAGGACAGCAGCCTGATGCTCATCTCCGGTCCCAAGGCGGGCGACGTGCTAGTCAGCGACGGTCAGTCACGACTCAAGGCAGGATCGAAAATCGAAGTGCTGCGTAACACGACAGAGACTAGCCAGACGGCAGAACTGGACGGCACACGATGAAGGGCCGTGGATGGGTTTCAGCCTGGTGCGTGGACCATCCGGTCGCCACTTTATTATTGACGTTTGCTATGGTCCTGCTGGGGGCGATTGCGTTCCCGCGCCTGCCCGTCGCGCCGCTGCCTGAGGCCGAGTTCCCGACCATTCAGGTCACCGCGCAGTTACCCGGTGCCAGCCCGGAAACCATGGCTTCGTCAGTCGCGACGCCGTTGGAAGTGCAATTCAGCGCCATTCCCGGCATGACACAAATGACCTCCAGCAGCGCTTTGGGCTCCACCAACCTGACCCTGCAATTTACCCTCAACAAAAGCATCGACACCGCCGCGCAGGAAGTCCAGGCCGCGATCAATACCGCAGCAGGCCGCCTTCCCGCCGACATGCCCAACCTGCCGACCTGGCGCAAGGTCAATCCGGCGGACAGCCCGGTGCTGATTCTCAGCGTCAGCTCCAATCTGATGCCGCCTACCGAACTGAGCGACGTAACCGAGTCATTGCTGGCGCGGCAACTGAGCCAGATCGACGGTGTGGGGCAGGTGTTCATTACCGGTCAGCAACGCCCGGCAATTCGCGTACAGGCTGCACCGGAGAAGCTTGCCGCACTGGGCCTGACGCTTGCTGATATCCGCGTCGCGGTGCAACAGACCAGTCTTAACCTCGCCAAAGGTGCGCTGTACGGAAAAGACAGCGTGTCCACCATCGCCTCCAACGATCAACTGTTTCGGCCTCAGGATTACGCGCAACTGATCGTCTCCTACAAGGACGGCGCCCCTGTTCACCTGAAAGACGTGGCGCGGGTCATCAACGGTTCGGAAAACGCTTACGTGCAGGCCTGGTCGGGCGATCAGCAAGGCGTCAACGTCACGATTTTCCGCCAGCCCGGTGCCAACATCGTGGAAACCGTGGACCGCATTCAGCGCGAGATGCCACGTCTGCTGGAAATGCTTCCGGCCTCGGTCGACGTCTCGGTGCTCAATGACCGGACACGAACCATTCGTGCCTCGCTGCACGAAGTGGAAATGACCCTGGTGATCGCCATTCTGTTGGTGGTCGCGGTCATGGCGCTGTTCCTGCGCCAGCTGTCGGCCACGCTGATTGTCAGCGCTGTGCTGGGTGTCTCGCTGGTCGCCAGCTTCGCGATGATGTACGTGTTTGGCTTCAGCCTGAACAACCTGACGCTGGTGGCGATTGTGGTGGCGGTCGGATTCGTGGTGGACGACGCCATTGTCGTGGTGGAGAACATTCACCGACACCTTGAGGCCGGTGACGGCATGCGCGAAGCGGCGATCAAGGGCTCCGGGGAAATTGGCTTCACGGTGGTGTCTATCAGCTTCTCTCTGGTGGCAGCGTTTATTCCATTGCTGTTCATGGGCGGCGTGGTCGGGCGGCTGTTCAAAGAGTTTGCACTCACCGCCACCGCGACCATTCTGATTTCGGTTGTCGTTTCGCTGACCCTCGCGCCGACACTGGCGGCGCTGTTCATGCGCGCGCCGAAACATGATCCGCATGCAAAGCCAGGTTTCAGCGAACGCCTGTTGGCACTTTATGAGCGGGGCCTGAACAAGGCCCTGGCCCATCAACGGATCATGCTCGGGGTTTTCGGGCTGACATTTGTGCTTGCAGGCGTTGGCTACGTACTGATCCCCAAGGGGTTCTTTCCGGTACAGGACACCGCATTCGCCCTTGGCACCAGCGAGGCCGCGGCCGATATTTCCTATCCCGACATGGTGGAAAAACACCTGCAACTGGCGAAAATCATCGGTGCTGATCCGGCAGTGCAGGCGTTCTCCCATTCGGTTGGGGTTAGCGGCAGCAACCAGACCATCGCGAACGGGCGGTTCTGGATCTCCCTTAAACCCCGGGGTGAACGCGACGTTTCGGTGAGTGAGTTCATTGACCGGATACGTCCGAAGCTGGCGAAGATTCCCGGCATCGTTCTGTACCTGCGCGCCGGGCAAGACATCAACCTGAGCCCCGGTCCGAGCCGCAGCCAGTATCAATATGTGCTCAAAAGCAATGACGGTCCGCTGCTCAATACCTGGACCCAGCGCCTGACGGAAAAACTGCGCACCAACCCCGCATTCCGTGATTTGTCCAACGATCTGCAACTGGGCGGCAGCGTTACCCATATCAATATCGACCGCAGCGCTGCCGCTCGCTTCGGATTGACCACCAACGATGTCGATCAGGCCCTGTACGACGCTTTCGGCCAGCGACAGATCAGCGAGTACCAGACTGAAATCAATCAGTACAAAGTGATTCTGGAACTGGACGCCAAACAACGCGGCAAGGCCGAAAGCCTGGGGTATTTCTATCTGCGCTCGCCCCTGACCAACGAGATGGTGCCGCTGTCGGCGCTGGCCAAGGTCGGCGCGCCAACCATGGGGCCTTTGTCCATCGCCCATGACGGCATGTTCCCTGCCGCCAACCTGTCATTCAACCTGTCGCCCGGTGTGGCACTTGGCGATGCGGTGCGGATGGTCGATCAGGCCAAAAACGAGATCGGCATGCCAGCTTCCATCATCGGTAACTTCCAGGGGGCGGCGCAGGCGTTTCAGAGTTCACTGGCCAACCAGCCTTGGCTGATTCTGGCGGCGCTGGTGGCGGTGTACATCATTCTGGGTGTGCTTTATGAAAGCTTCGTCCACCCGTTAACGATCATTTCTACCCTGCCCTCGGCAGGTATCGGCGCACTGTTACTGCTGTGGTTGATGGGGCAAGACTTTTCGATCATGGCCTTGATCGGCGTGGTTCTGCTCATCGGTATCGTCAAGAAGAACGGTATTTTGCTGGTGGACTTCGCCCTCGAGGCGCAGCGTGACCGAGGCATGAGCCCACTGGATGCAATTCATGAAGCCTGCCTGACGCGTTTCCGTCCAATCATCATGACCACCCTGGCTGCCTTGCTGGGTGCCCTGCCCTTGATGCTCGGTTATGGTGTGGGTGCCGAACTGCGACAGCCGCTGGGGATTGCCGTCGTAGGTGGTTTGCTGGTCAGCCAGATGCTGACACTGTTTACGACACCGGTGATCTACTTGCAGCTGGAGCGGGTGTTTCATAAGCCAAAGGGATCCCAACCTGTGGGAGCGGCCGGGGTGGCGCTCCACCTTGCTCGCGATAAACGATAACGCGGTGGGTCTTCCAGCCGCGTCTCATGTATCGCGGGCAAGCACCGCTCCCACACAGACTGTGTGAAAACTACTGCGCTCGGCAATACTGCGTTAAAAACAGGCGAAAAATGCTCATTTAGAACACCTAGACTCCGCTTTTTCGCCTGTTTTTGCCTTGTCTTGCCGTCGCTCGCTACGTTTTCACACAGTCTGCACAGGAATGTATTCCAGCTGAAAAACTGTGTATTTTTTTTGCACCAAGAGACCCTGCCCCATGCGTGTCCTGATCATCGAAGACGAAGAGAAGACCGCTGATTACCTGCGTCGCGGTCTGACCGAGCAAGGCTTTACCGTGGACCTCGCTCGCGACGGCATAGAAGGCCTGCATCTGGCGCTGGAGAGCGATTACGATGTGATCATTCTCGACGTGATGCTGCCCGGTCTGGATGGCTTTGGGGTACTGCGCACGTTGCGCGCCCGCAAACAGACGCCTGTGATCATGCTCACCGCCCGCGAGCAAGTGGATGACCGTATCCGCGGCCTTCGCGAAGGTGCCGATGACTATCTGGGCAAGCCGTTCTCATTTCTTGAACTGGTCGCTCGCCTGCAAGCGCTGACCCGACGCAGCAGCGGTCACGAACCCATGCAAATCAGCATCGCCGATCTGTGGATCGACCTGATCAGCCGCAAAGCAACGCGCGCCGGGCTGCGCCTGGACCTGACAGCCAAGGAGTTCTCTTTGCTCAGTGTGCTGGCGCGCCGCCAGGGTGAAATCCTCTCCAAGACGTCCATCGCCGAGATGGTCTGGGACATCAATTTCGACAGTGACGCCAACGTCGTCGAAGTGGCGATCAAACGGCTACGCGCCAAGCTGGACGGCCCCTTCGAACAGAAATTACTGCACACGATTCGCGGCATGGGCTACGTGCTTGAAAGTCGTGCCGGAGAATCGCAGTGAGGACGGACTCCATCGCCCTGCGCCTGAGCGGTCTGTTCGCGCTCGTGGCGTTGCTGGTGTTTACCCTGATTGGCTGGGCGTTGTACCTGCAGGTTGATAAAAGCATGGCATTGCTGCCGGAAGCAGAGGCGGAAGCCCGCTACAGCGTGCTGGAATCTGCGGTCAATCGCCACAGCGACGTCGAGCACTGGGGCCGGATCAAAAACAAGCTGAAGCTGCTCAGCGAAGAAGACAAGCGCCTGCGTTTCTGGGTAGTCAGTGACAATCCGGTCTATGAGTTTGGCAACCCGGATGCCGACATTCGCCGTTTTGCCAATGGCCCTCTGGGCATGCGTGAACTGCGAATTACCGGGCACGAATATCCGTTCAAGGTGTTGGTCAGCCAGTTCGACGCCAGGGAGCAACGCCCGCCTCTTCGTTTCCTGATTGCCGTCGATACCGATACATTTCTGCAAACCCAGCACTCGCTGATGATCGCTCTGATCGGATTCGCGACACTGGGCATACTGCTGGCGTCGGTGCTGGGTTATTGGGCCGCGCGCATCGGGTTGCGGCCGTTGGCCAGTCTTTCACTAGAGGCGCGCAAGCTCACACCTCCCAGACTCTCCGGACGTCTGCAGATGACGCCCCTGCCACCGGAACTGAACCAGTTTGTAACCTCATTCAACTCAACACTTGAGCGAGTCGAGCAGGCCTATGCGCGGCTTGAATCCTTCAACGCGGATGTCGCCCATGAACTGCGTTCGCCGCTGACCAACCTCATTGGTCAGACTCAGGTGGCTTTGACCCGAGGGCGTTCGGCGGAACACTACTTCGAGGTCCTGCAATCGAATCTGGAAGAGCTCGAACGACTGCGCTCGATCATCAATGACATGCTCTTCCTGGCCAGTGCCGATCAAGGCAGCAAGGTAACGGAACTGACGTGCGCGTCTCTGGCTGAGGAAGTGGCGACCACACTGGATTATCTGGACTTCATTCTTGAGGATGCCCAGGTGCGCGTCGAAGTCCACGGCGACGCTCGTGTGCCCATGGAAAAGGCACACTTGCGTCGAGCGCTGATCAACTTGCTGCACAATGCCGTGCAACACACCGAGGCTGGGCAAACGATTCGCGTGGACATTGCCGGGCAGACAGACCATGTCAGTGTGGGGGTAGCCAACCCCGGCACACAGATCGCCAGTGAGCACCTGCCCAAACTGTTCGAACGTTTTTATCGGGTAGACGCCTCGCGCGCCAACAGCGGTGCCAACCATGGCCTGGGACTGGCCATCGTCAAAGCCATTGCGCTGATGCATGGCGGCAGCGTATTTGTGCACAGCCGCGAGGGTATTAATACCTTCGGGATCAACTTGCCGTTGTGATGGTTTTCCTTGAAGCAAACCACACCTGACTAACGGGCCTGGAATTCAATCCTGAGGGGTCACACCGTGCGGCGATCCGACTTGCGCGCGATAAACAATGACGCAGTCTATTTTCCAGGTGCGTCTCATGTATTGCGGGCAAGCCCGGCGCCCACAAGGATGAGCGTCCAGGCATGTGTTTTTTTACAGATACAACACTCCAGCAAATAAAACGTGTTCACGAACATAATAAATCACTGCTGTTTCAACGCGTCCTGTATGGGTTATAAATAGCGGATCGATAACCACTATCAATATATGAATTCCTTAAACCTCTTTTAAAACAAAGAGTTGAGGAAGATTTATTATTTACCGGGTTCACTCCGCGCAATGATTGCTCATCACGCCATGCAGGCACCGAATAAAAAATGGACTCGGCCAGAGATTTTCCTGGTGTGCGGCAGTGTGCTGGCAATCGCCGCCATTGCGATCATTGTTGTCTCGTTATTGACCCGTGAACGAAGGGATGCGAATGAAGCGGCAGCGCGGGCTTCGTCCAATATCGTGAGCCTGATTGATGCCGATGTATTGCGTAATGCTGAGCTTTACGACACCTCGTTGCAGGGCATGATCAGCGCATGGCAAATGCCCGAACTGCAAAACATTGCGCCGAATCTGCGTCACCTGGTCCTGTTTGATCGCTCCACCGCTGCACGCTACAAAGGCGACCTGCTGTTGATAGACAAGGACGGGCGTATTCTCGCCGACTCCACATCAGTGACGCCCCGAACTGTCAATCTTGCTGATCGCGCGCACTTCCAGGAGCTCAGGCGTAACCCGTCAAACGAGATGCTGGTGGGTGCGCCCTTCAAGTCCCGCGGCGGGTTCAAGGACTGGTGCATCAGCTTCAGTCGGCGGATATCGGGCGAGGACGGCTCTTTTCAAGGCATCGCCAGTGCGGCGATGCGCCTGGTGTATTTCAAGCAGTTGTTTCGCACGCTGGACATTGGTCCGGACAGCAACATCACGCTACTTAACACTGACGGCGTTCTGCTCGCCCGTCATCCAGAAATCTCCGGCAAGGACCTTATCGGCACCAGCTTTGCCAGCACCCCAAATTTCAAACGGATTATTGAAGAAGGTAATGGCAGTTTTTCTGGTACGTCATCCATCGACGGCAAAGAGCGCCTATACACGTTTTCCCATGTCGGCGATTTGCCGCTGATTGTTGTAGTAGGCCAGTCCGTCAAAGAGGTCTACGCCCTCTGGCATCGCAATGTTCTGCTGGTTGGTTTCGCAACCACCGTACTGTGTCTGGGTATTCTGTGGCTGAGCCTGCTGCTGCGCCGTGAATTAGGCCTGCGGCATCAGGCCGAAGAAGAGCTCAGAACCCGCGCCTCAACCGATGCGCTGACCGGGCTGGCCAACCGGCGTCGGCTCGATGAAGTGATTAAAAGCGAATGGATGCGCAGCATCCGTTCAGGCAAACCCGTTTCGCTGCTGGTGATCGATGTGGATCACTTCAAAGCCTTCAATGATCGCCACGGCCATCATGGCGGAGATGAAGCGCTACGCAACGTTGCGACGACCATCGCCAACAACATCAGAAGACCGGGTGATTTTGTGGCTCGTTATGGCGGCGAAGAGTTTGTCGTGGTGCTGGGTGAAACCGATATGGAGGGTGCCAGAGCCATCGCAGAGGTCATCAGGCAAGCCGTACAGGACATTGCCCCTTATGCGGGGGATAACCAGCCAATTACCGTCAGCATTGGTATCGCCTGTACAGAGGCGAATGCTGGCGCCCCTGTTGATACGCTGTTCAACACTGCCGACAAGGCGCTGTATGTTGCCAAGAGCAACGGGCGCAACAGAGTTGAGCCGACTTAGGTTTTAGGGGATGTTGAGACGAAGGCAGGGTTCAGTCAGTTGATTATCCAGCGATAACGTTGGCCTCTTCGCGAATAAATTCGCTCCTGCCTGTCCCGAGGGAGGCCAAAAATATCGCTGAATTACAGCCATAAAAAAACGCCAGACTGGCTGGCGTTTTTTAGACAATCAAGTCTTAGTGTGCAGCTTTCTCGGCACGAGCAGCATTACGCAGGTCACGGACTTTATCGTGGTTAGCTTGCACGCCAACCAGTTGCTTGTCGATCAACGAGGTAACGGAAGCTGGCAGACTTTTCTCAACCGCTTTCTGACGGGCTTCTTTGTAAGCCTTCAGCGCTACGTCTTCGCCGCGCTCTACTTCTTCCAGGATTGCTTTGTCGTCTTTGCCGGTCAATACCGACTTCAGGTCAACCCATGCGCGGTGCAGGGTGCCACTTACGCTGGAAGAGGTTTCTGGATCGCCGCCCAGTGAACGTACTTCAGCCTGCAGTTCAGCGACCGAAGTTTTGATTTCTGCAGAACGGCTCAGGAAGTAAGCCTTGATCGCAGGGTTTTTGATATCTTCTGCGCTGGTCTGAAAACCCTTTTCGCCATCTTTGCTGGTTTCGATCAGGTCGTTCAGAAGGGAGATCGATTCTTTATTGATGTCAGTCATTTTCAAGTTCCTTATGGGCAGGTTTATACAAAATGATTTGCATGCTTAGGTAATTGCAGGGGGCATGCCAGCTTTTTTGAATAAACTTAAATCTTTAAAATCAATGACTTATATTAAACGCCATACAGATGAGTCGTGATTTCTGCATGAACTGTCCTTTGGCCTGCATGCAGAATGCACGTATCGTCAGGGTGTTTTGAAATCAGGTAACGCGAAGCTCATGGATCCGGAAAAACTTTTGCTGCTGGTCACCCGCGAAATGCCGTTTGGCAAATACAAAGGCCGTCTGCTGGCCGACTTGCCGGGCCAATACCTGAACTGGTTTGCGCGGGAGGGCTTTCCCAAGGGCGAGCTGGGTAGCCTGTTGGCGTTGATGCAGGAGATTGACCATAACGGCCTGTCGGAGCTGCTGGAGCCGCTGCGCACGGGGCCGCGGAAGAAGTACAGCGACCGCCAATAACAGTGGATTTCCGGGGCGCCATCCAATGTTGCGTGCAAATTGCCCTTGTAGGCGCTCACGAGCACCGCGAGGCAGCGATGGCGCGTCCTGTCTGGAATACCGCCATCGCGGCCTCGCGGTGCTCGTGCGCTCCTTGGTTCTATGTTTGCTGCGCGACAGCGTGGTTTTAGGGACACCGGGGCGACTCCTACAGGATTGGGTTCACAGTGGCTTCTACAAAACGTGTCATTCAGTCAGAAAGAGAGGACGCAATGCTCGAGCAACAGGCAAGGGATGAACAGTTCTGGCAGGACATCGCCGGGCGCTACGACGTTGAGCCAGGGCCGATCAATCTGGAGAACGGCTACTTCGGGCGTATGACACGTGAGGTCATGGAAGACTATCGTCGCAATATTGATTATGTGAACCGTAGCAACTCGGTCTATGTGCGTCGTCAATTTGATACCCATGACAGCGGCATGATCCACGCCGAACTGGCGCAGCTGCTACAAGTCAGCGCAGAAGAAATCGCAATCACCCGCTGCGCATCCGAATCGTTACAGTCGCTGATCCGCAACTACAACCAGCTGCAACCTGGCGATCAGGTGCTGATCTGTGATCTGGATTACATCAGCGTGCAGTCTGCCATGCGCTGGCTGGCCAAAAGCCGTGGCGTCGAAGTCATAGAGATTTCCCACGTCCACCCCGCTACCTACGAAAGCCTGTTGAACAGCTATCAGCAAGCCTTCGAGCAATATCCACGGCTCAAGCTGATGGCGCTGACCCACGTCACTCACCGCACAGGGCTGGTAATGCCGGTTCAAGCCATTGCGGGCCTGGCGAAAGAGCACGGCGTGGATATCATCCTTGACGGTGCCCACGCATTGGGCCAACTGGATTTCAAACTCGACGAGCTGGGCGTGGCGTTCGCGGGCTACAACCTGCAGAAGTGGATTGGCGCGCCGTTGAGCCTGGGGTTTATCTATGTGGCGCGGGACAGGATTGCAGCTATCGACCCGGACATGGGTGACACCCGCTACTCCCCCGATAATATTCTGTCGCTGGTGCCTTATGGCACACCGAACATTCCGGCCTGGATGACCCTGCCCAAGGTGTTCGAAGAGCATGCGGCGATGGGTGGCTCGGCCAGTAAAGGCGCACGCCTGAACTACCTGCGCGACTTGTGGGTAAAGCCGTCCAGAGAGCTGGACCATATCGAGATTCTGACCCCGGACGATCCGCGGCTGTATTGCGGGATCACCGCGCTGCGCTTCACCCGTCAGGCAGATCAGCAGAAAATGGTTAAGCGCTTGCTGGAGGACTACAACCTGTTCACCGTCGCCCGTGAGGGCGCAGCGTGCGGGCCTTGTATCCGGATTACGCCGGGGTTCAGTACCTCGGCGGCGGACATGGGGTTGTTGGTGGAAGCGCTGCAAAAGCTCGTGTGAATGCCGAACTTCGAACTGTGGGAGCGGTGCTTGCCCGCGATAAGGCTGGACGCGATCTAAAGTGAACCGCGTCCAGCCTAATCGTCGGAATGCCGCCCAGACCAAGCTCTGCTCCCACAGGGGAATGTATTGCAGCTCAACAGCGGATTAATCAATCAAACAACGCCATCGCCTGCGCGGTGGCTTCCTGGATACGGCCCCAGTCGCCGTTCTTGACCCAGGCATTGTCGATCATCCACGTACCGCCGACGCACATGACGTTAGGCTGCGCCATGTAGCTCTTGAGGTTGTCGGCGTTGACGCCGCCGGTTGGGCAGAAACGCACTTCATTGAACGGGCCGCCAAGGGCTTTGATCGCCGCAACGCCGCCGCTGATTTCTGCCGGGAACAGCTTGAAACGACGGTAGCCCATCGCGTAGCCGATCATGATTTCCGACGCACTGCTGATACCGGGTAACAGCGGCAGCGGGCTGTCGAGCGCCGCTTGCAGCAAATCTTGCGTACTGCCTGGCGTGACGATGAATTGTGAACCGGCTGCCTCGGCGTCGGCCAGCATGTGCCGGTCGAGAATGGTGCCAGCGCCGACGCAAAGCTCAGGGCGCTGCTCACGAAGAATGCGGATTGCGCTCAGGCCAAAGGCCGAACGCAAGGTGACTTCCAGCGCCGTCATGCCACCGGCAGCCAAAGCATCCGCCAGCGGCAGGACGTCTTCGTCACGCAGGATGGTGATGACCGGCAAAATCTTTGCCTTGGCGCAGAGGTCGTCAATCTGCTTGATCTTGTTCGCCATGCTGTTCAGCGGCTGAGTGGTATCGACGGTGTTCATGGCGGCGGATCCTTTTGTTATGGGCACCAGTAAATCTCAAGTGAAGAGTCAAGAAAGGCGCGTATTGGCATTTCAGCGAGGTCATCGCCCGCCAATGCGGCCCGCAGGGTGTCGAGTTTGGCCTGACCGGAAACCGACAGAATCGGCAGGCGCGCCGACGCCAGCAGTTGACGGGTCATGGTCAGGCGTTGATGCGGAACAGCTGGCGCCAGCATCGGCAAGCAACGACGAGTACTGTCCAGTCGCAACGCTTCGCTCAGGTTCGGACTGTTCGGGAACAGCGACGCGGTATGACCGTCATCGCCCATGCCCAGAATCAGCACGTCAATCGGTGGCAGTTCGGCCAGCGCCTGATCAGCCGCGTCGGCGGCCTCTTCAAGGCTCGGCGCGACGGTGTATAGACCGAAGAAGCGCGCCTTGGCCGCAGGACCTTGCAACAGGAAACGCTGCAGCAGCCCGGCATTGCTGTCGGCGTGCTCAACGGGCACCCAGCGCTCATCAGCCAGGCTGATAACCACTTTCGACCAGTCCAGCGGCTGCTGCGCCAGGCTCTGGAAAAACGCCACCGGGCTACGGCCACCGGAGACCACCAGCATCGCGACGCCCTTGGCGTTGATTGCAGCGCTGAGCTGTTCGGCTACATTGGCTGCCAGCGTCTCGGCCAGCAGCTGCGGATTATCGAATTCACGGGCCACGAGGCCCTGCGGAAATTCAAGTTCACATATCGCCATACCACGATCTCCCATCACGAGTAATCAGGGCAATGGAGCTCATCGGCCCCCACGTTCCGGCGGGGTAAGGCTTGGGCGCATCGCCCGCCTTTTTCCAGCCGGCGATCAACTGATCGCACCATTGCCAGGCGTACTCAATTTCATCTTTGCGAACAAACAGGTTCTGATTGCCGCGCATGACTTCCAGCAACAAACGTTCGTACGCATCAGGCACGCGCGCGCTGCGGTAAGTGTCGGAAAAATTCAGTTGCAACGGGCCGCTGCGCAGCTGCATGCCTTTGTCCAGGCCCTGATCCTTGGTCATGACCTGCAAAGAAATGCCTTCGTCCGGCTGTAGGCGAATGATCAGGCGATTGCTGATCTGCATACGTTGCTCAGGGGCGAAGATGTAGTGCGGCGGCTCTTTGAAATGGATCACGATCTGCGACAGTTTTTGCGGCATACGCTTGCCGGTACGCAAATAGAACGGTGTACCTGACCAACGCCAGTTACGGATATCGGCACGCAGGGCAACGAAGGTTTCGGTGTCGCTCTGGGTGTTGGAATTCTCTTCCTCCAGATAGCCCGGTACTGCTTTGCCTTCGCTGTAACCCGCGGTGTACTGACCGCGAACCACTTGAGTGGCGAGGCGCTCCGGCGTGAACGGTGCGAGGGCCTTGAGCACCTTGACCTTCTCGTCACGAATACTGTCGGCGGACAGATCACTCGGCGGGTCCATGGCGATCAGACACAGCAATTGCAGCAAGTGGTTCTGGATCATGTCGCGCAGTTGCCCGGCCTGATCGAAATACCCCCAACGGCCTTCGATACCCACCTTCTCCGCAACGGTGATTTCCACGTGGGAGATGTGGTTCTGGTTCCACTGGGTTTCAAACAGGCTGTTGGCGAAACGCAGGGCGATCAGGTTCTGAACGGTGTCCTTGCCCAGATAATGGTCGATGCGGTAGACGCGGGTTTCCGGCAGGAACTGCGCCACGGCATCGTTGACCCGACGCGACGAGGCGAGGTCGTGGCCGATGGGCTTTTCCAGCACGGCACGGGTGCGCTCGGTCAGGTTGACCGATGCCAGGTTTTCACAGATCGCGCCGTATACCGAAGCCGGCGTGGCGAAGTAGGCAATCAGGGTTTCCGCATCGCCCACACGCTCCGCCAGCGCGACGTAATCCTCGGCCTTGAGAAAGTCGACGTGCAGGTAACTCAGACGCGCCTGGAAGCGCTCCACGTGTTCAGTTTCAAGCTGTGCTTCGGGAACAAAGCGGCGTAATGAATCTTCGATGTGTGCCAAATGCTGCTGTGCGTCGCCAGACTCACGCGCCAACGCAAGAATTCGCGTGTCAGCGTGCAGCAATCCAGCGCGGTCGAGCTGATAAAGCGCCGGGAACAGTTTGCGCACTGCCAGGTCGCCCAAGGCGCCAAACAAGGCAAAAGTGCACGGTTCAACCGTAATCGAGAGCATAATGTTGGTTCTTTTATCAAGTTAAGCTACAAATACCTTTTTTAAAGGCGTTACTCAAGGCCATATGTAGTAATAACCACAACATTCCATCTAGAAGCATATTCCAGTGGTGATCAACACAGGCCCTGAGTACGATAGGCCACCTTTGCTACAGGCTAAAGGCCCTATGTGCCTGCCCTCAAAAAAACCTGAGCAAATCTGCCTGATTAGGACTTTGAATGGACCACTCAAGAAATCTTCTGGAGCAGATCCAGAGCCGCCTCGAAGAGCTCAACAAAGCGGAGCGCAAGGTAGCTGAAGCGATTCTTCTTAACCCACAACAAGCAACTCGCTTCAGTATCGCGGCATTGGCTCAGGCTGCAAAAGTCAGCGAGCCGACCGTCAATCGATTCTGCCGCTCATTTGCAGTCAGCGGTTATCCAGAGCTCAAATTGCAGTTGGCACAAAGTCTGGCCAGCGGTGCCGCGTACGTCAGTCGTGCAGTGGAAGCCGACGATGATCCCGAGGCTTACACCAAGAAGATCTTCGGCAGCGCGATTGCCTCGCTGGACAGTGCAGTCCAGCAACTGGATCCGGCGCTGATCAGCAAGTCTGTGGACATGTTGATTCAGGCGCGGCAGATCCACTTCTTCGGGCTGGGTGCCTCGGCACCTGTGGCGCTGGATGCCCAGCACAAATTCTTCCGTTTCAATCTGGCGGTGACCGCTCACGCCGACGTGCTCATGCAGCGCATGATTGCCTCGGTGGCACACACCGGTGAATTGTTCGTGATCATTTCCTACACAGGCCGTACGCGGGAACTGGTGGAAGTGGCACGTATTGCCCGGGCCAATGGCGCTTCAGTGCTGGGCCTGACCGCTGCCGGCTCGCCGCTGGCGCAGGCCAGCACAGTGAGTCTGAATATCCCGCTGCCGGAAGACACCGATATCTACATGCCGATGACCTCGCGGATCATCCAGCTCACCGTGCTCGATGTGCTGGCTACCGGCATGACCCTTCGCCGCGGCGTGGACTTCCAGCCGCACCTGCGCAAGATCAAGGAAAGCTTGAATGACAGCCGGTATCCGGTTGAGGATCAGGGGTAAGGATCACAGTGGCATGGCTGGGGAGGTAACTTGTGGGACCGAATTCATTCGGGAAGGCGGCTTCTCAGGCGATAGATAGGCTGCGGATGTACCGGCCCCTTCGCGAATGAATTCGCTCCCACGGGAATCGTGTTTGCGGACAAAGTTAGCAGTTCAATGCAGCAAACACGCCTGCAAACTCAGCTCGACCAGCTCGCCCGGTGCCAGGCTCAGGCTTTCATCGCCGCCTGACGCCGCTTCGACGCAGACAAAACCGGATGCCTCATTGCCCGCCACGCCTAGCAGCGGCCTGTTACCGGGATGCCATACGACTGTGTTGGCGTTATCGCGACTGTTGATTCCCAGGCGCCGCTGCCAGGTTTGATCTTCCAGTTGCAGTGCCCCGGTATGTTCAAACACCCGCTGACAGCCGCCAGCGACGCGTAGCTCGCCTTCCTGCCGACAGACCCGCCGATTCAGTTGGTCGTAGCCCTGAGCGCCTTCCAGCCCCTGCAACGCAATGTCTTCCACATCGCTGATGCGCCAGTAGGCATGCAAAGCGTGGCCAAACTGGCAAGGCTCGCTGTCTTCATGACAAGTGCTGAGCCGCAGGTCCATGCCCTGCCCCAGTTCAGCATACAAGTCAGCCTGCCAGTCACACAGCTGCAAGCGCCAGTGCAGGCTGACGCCGGACTCGCTTTCGTGGCTGTCGATCAGCTTCCAGTCCACCAATCGCCCCCAGCCATGCGCAGGCCAGCCGGGTTCATTCGGGTGCTTTCCATGCCAGGGCCAACACACTGGCACTCCACCGCGAATCGCGCCCACCTGCGGCCAGCGCGACGCACACCAGAGCCAGGGTTTCTGCCCCATGGGCTGGAAATGCAGCAGTTGAGCACCCTGACGACTGAAGGCGGCCTGGCACAGCGGATGATTGATCAGCAGCACATCGCGGTGCTGATGACGCTCCCACTCAAAAGTCGGCCGGGTACGTCGGGATGTGAAGAATCGCTGTAGGGGGTGTTCGGACATCCAATCCGCTCCAGTCGAAAAATTGCTTGGAAGACTCTAACTGTGGGAGCAGAGCTTGCTCGCGATAAGGCTGGACGCAGTTCACTTCGGATCGCGTCCAGCCTTATCGCGAGCAAGCTCTGCTCCCACAGGGGTATGCATTTCAATCAGATACTTCATATCTGCCACTCAAAAAAAACGGGCAGCCAGGCTGCCCGTAAAGCACACACGACCCTTGAGCGTTTAGAACTTGGTCTGCAGCTTGATACCCGCAACCAGTGCGTCATCAACCTGATCAACACCACCCGGGTGTTTGATGTACTGCAGGTTGGGACGAACGGTCAGCCAGTCAGTTACGTGCACACCGTAGTAGATCTCGGAGTTGTACTCGCTCTTCTGGATAGGCAGGTAAGCCGGGTTGTCGTAATCATCGACACCGTTGACGGCATTGATCTGGCGGGCACGATCAGAGACGTTATCGTTGACGTGGATACGCGAAACACCAATACCGATGTCATCCTTCGGACGCGCATCGAAAGGTCCTTTGAAGACCATGCCGACTTGCAGGAAGTTGTCGACGAAGTTGGTGTCCTTGTCATGCACGGTGGCGTTGGCAAACAGACTCAGGCCGCGGGACGGATCGCCACCGAAGGTACTGACCTGTTGTTGTGCCACAACCCACCAGCCAGTCTTTTCGTTACGCGACTTGAATGCCGCGCCGGTCAGACCCTGAGGCTGGCCATTGACGTCCTCATAACGGTCGTCGGCGCTCGGGCTGCTGAAGTAGTAGCCCAGACGGTATTCGCCAGGCAGCGAATTGACGGTCGGCGACCACACCACTTCAACTGGCACCAGCGTGCCTTTGGATCCACTGCCGCTCAGTTTGAAGCCATTACCGGTTTCCAGATAAGACGGGTTCTGCTCGTAAACGCCGATCTGCGCGTACACCTCAGGTGTGATGTTGTATTTCACACGCAGAGCCCACTGGCTGACGGGCCAGTTGTACCAGGTGTCCACGTAGTTCGCAGCCTGGGTGCCGCAGAACGTCAAGTTCTGGAAGTCGCAAGGGAAGCTGCCGAAGTCCTCACCCTCGCCCATGCGACCGGCTTTGATGTCGAGCTTGCCGTCGAGGAATTTCTGTTTGACCCACATTTGCGTCAGGCGCCAGGTCTGACCACGACCCCAGACTTCCTGAGAGGAACTCAGGGTGCCGACACGCGGATCGCCGAGACGGTCATTGGAGATGTTCTTGCCGCTACGTTCGGTGATTGCTAGCTTGAACTCGGCATCGTTCCAGCCGAAAGCCTTCTGCAGGTCAATGTTGACGCCGAGGGCGAACTGATCGCTGTAGCGTGCCGTTTTGTCTGTGTTGTAACCGCCGTGAACGTTGGACCCCATCTCACCAACGTATTCGAGCGAGAAATCATAACCCTTGTCATACAGCTCTTTGCGCAAACCACCCCAGTCTCCGGTCATATGCCCGTTGGGGTTGTAGGGCTCGATAGCGTAGGCCGCACTGGAGAAAACCAGCGCACTCAATACGGACAAACCACCGATACGCTGGAAGTGATTTAGCGATTTATTACGTAGCTTCTTCATCCCTTGGATCCTCATTTTATTGTTATTAGCTTCTACGGCATTGACATCGACTACTTCGTGTTCGCTGGCTGGACGCGCTTATGGCAGTGAGCGCCCGGCCAGCAGTGCCCGGTCAGTTACGGTTGATCTGGGTGACATTCCCCGCACGCTCGACAACCGGCTGGCTGGCAAGCACCCCAAGGCGCTCGCCGGTCGCGGCATCAAAAAGCAGCACTTTGGCGGGGTCGAATTGCAGCGTCAGGCTTTCGCCCACCTGTGGCGCGACGTCCGGTGCCAGGCGGCAGCAGACCTTGCTTTGATTAAGAGTGACGAATACCAAGGTGTCCGGACCCGTTGGCTCAGTGACCTGAACTTCAGCGCGAATGGTCGGCAAACCATTGGCCTCCGAAGGCGCGAGCACGATCTGCTCAGGGCGCAGACCCAGGATCACTTCGCGGTCTTCCAGACCGGCATCGGTCATACCCAATGGCAATTCACAGCGCGCCTGACCACTATCAAGCAATGCGATCAGACGCCCTTCCTTGCGTTGCAGGCGCAGAGGAATGAAGTTCATCGGCGGCGAACCTATGAAGCTCGCCACAAACAGGTTGGCCGGATCGTTGTAAATCTGCTTGGGCGTGCCGAACTGCTGAATGATGCCGTCCTTCATGACCGCCACTTTGTCGCCCAGGGTCATCGCTTCGATCTGATCGTGGGTCACGTAAACAGTGGTGGTTTTCAGGCGTTGATGCATCAGCTTCATTTCGGTCCGCATCTCGACCCGCAGCTTGGCGTCGAGGTTGGACAGCGGCTCGTCGAACAGGTAAATCTTCGGCCGCCGCGCCAACGCCCGGCCCATCGCAACACGCTGCTGCTGCCCGCCGGACAACTGCCCCGGTTTGCGATTGAGCAAGTGTTCGATCTGCAGCAGCTTGGCCACACGGGTGACTTCCTCGTCGATGGCCGCTGCGCTCATCTTGCGAATCTTCAGGCCGAACTCGATGTTCTCGCGCACGCTCATGGTCGGGTACAGCGCGTAGGACTGAAACACCATGGCGATGTCGCGATCCTTGGGGCTCATGCCGCTGACATCGGCGTCGTCGATCAGGATCGACCCGGCACTGATGTTTTCCAGCCCCGCGATGCAGTTCATCAGGGTCGATTTACCACAGCCCGACGGACCGACCAGGATCAGGAATTCGCCATCCTTGATCTGCAGTTCGATGTTCTTCAGCGTGTCCGGAAGGCCCGCGCCGTAGGTCTTGTTTACGTTACGTAATTCGAGCGTTGCCATGTTTACCCCTTGACTGCGCCGGCCGTTAGCCCACGCACGAAATACTTGCCGGCGACGATGTACACCAGCAGAGTCGGCAGCCCGGCGATCATCGCAGCCGCCATATCAACGTTGTATTCCTTGGCACCGGTGCTGGTGTTGACCAGGTTGTTCAGCGCCACGGTAATGGGCTGCGAATCACCACTGGAGAACACCACACCGAAGAGGAAGTCGTTCCAGATCTGGGTGAACTGCCAGATCAGGCAGACCATGATGATCGGCGTCGACATCGGCAGAATGATCTTGCCGAAGATCGTGAAGAAGCCCGCGCCGTCCAGCCGTGCAGCCTTGACCAGCGCATCCGGGATGCTCACGTAGTAGTTACGGAAGAACAGCGTGGTAAACGCCAGACCGTAAACCACGTGGACGAACACCAGACCGGTGGTGGTGCTGGCCAGTCCCATCTTGCCCAGCGTGAAGGACGCTGGCAGCAAGACCGTTTGAAACGGCAGGAAGCAGCCAAACAGCAACAGGCCAAAGAACAGCTGCGAACCGCGAAAACGCCACATCGACAGCACGTAACCGTTAAGCGCACCGATGGCCGTGGAAATCAGAACGGCCGGCACGGTGATCTTGATCGAGTTCCAGAAGTAGCCATCCAGCGTCCCCCAGGCCTTGATCCAGCCAATCCCGGTGACCACGGTCGGCCAGCTCAGCAGGTTGCCGGTGCCGATGTCTTCAGGTGTTTTGAAGCTGGTGAGCAACATGACCACCAGCGGTACGAGATACAGAAAGCAAGCGAGGATCAACACCGCATAAATAGCGATACGACCGAAGCTGAGGGCGGGTTTGCCGACATGACTAGTCATTGCGCTTGGTCCTCAGCTCGGAATACAGGTAAGGCACCAGAATCGCCAGGATCGCGCCGAGCATCAGGATCGCACTGGCCGAACCCATGCCCATCTGGCCACGGCTGAAGGTGAACGAGTACATGAACATCGCGGGCAGGTCCGAGGAGTAGCCCGGTCCGCCAGCCGTCATCGCCGCCACCAGATCGAAGCTCTTGATCGCGATGTGGGCAAGGATCATCACCGAACTGAAGAACACCGGACGCAGGCTTGGCAGCACCACTTTCCAGTAGATTTTCGGCATGCTCGCGCCGTCGATTTGTGCGGCACGGATGATCGACTGATCAACGCCACGCAGCCCTGCGAGAAACATCGCCATGATGAACCCCGACGACTGCCACACAGCGGCGATCACCAGGCAGTAAACGACGCGATCCGGGTCTACCAGCCAGTCCAGGCGGAAGCCTTCCCAGCCCCAGTCCCGGAGCATTTTGTCCAGGCCCATGCCCGGGTTGAGCAGCCACTTCCAGGCGGTGCCGGTCACGATCATCGACAGCGCCATCGGGTACAGATAAATGGTGCGGATAAAGCCTTCACGACGAATGCGCTGATCAAGAAACACCGCCAGCAGCACGCCGATTGCCAGGCTGATCGCGATGAACATGCCACCGAAGACCATTAAGTTCTTGCTGGCCACCCACCAGCGGTCGCTCTCGTACAGGCGCACGTATTGCGACAGACCGGCCCACTTGTAGCTGGGCAAAAAAGTCGAGGTGGTGAACGACAGGACGAATGTCCAGAGGATGTAACCGTAAAAACCGACCAGCACGATGAACATGCTCGGCGCCAGCACCAACTTGGGCAGCCAGCGTTGCAGCGCATCAAGCGGCGAGGCTTTGCTGAGGGCAGCGACAGAGCTCATCGAATCACTCACATTGAACAAATCATTTCCAGTCCGCAGGCGTGCCCGACACCGGAATACGATGTCATGAACACGGACTGCGACTGGGGTGGTTTTAGCGCCTGCGCAAACGAATTACTTGGCGGCCTTGACTGCAGAACCGAGTTTCTTCGCAGCATCAGCCGGGTCAGCTTTCGGGTCATTGATGTAGTTGGTGATGACATCAAAGAACGCGCCCTGAACAGCCAGCGTGGTCGCCATGTTGTGCGCCATGCTTGGTTGCAGACCGCCGGATTTGGCGTCAGTCAGGAAGTCCTTGGCAGCGGTTTGCGCACAGGAATCGAAACCGTACTTGCCCATGTCGCTGAGCATGTCGTTACGAACCGGGATCGAGCCTTTGTTGATGCTGAAGACTTTCTGGAAGTTTTCACCCAGCACAACTTTGGCGATGTCCTGCTGACCAGCCGCCGTACCGGCGTCTTTCTGCTTGAAGACGGCCAGTGAGTCGATGTTGTAGGTGAAGGCTTTTTCAGTACCCGGGAACGCTACGCACTCGTAGTCCTTGCCAGCGACTTTCTTGGCCGCCGTCCACTCGCTCTTGGCCCAGTCACCCATGATCTGCATACCGGCTTTGCCGTTGATGACCTTGCCTGCTTCCAGGTTCCAGTCCTGACCTTTGCCGTCAACGTCCATGTAAGTTGCGACTTTCTTCAGTTCGGTCAGGGCCTTGACCATTTCAGGCCCGGTCAGCGCGCCGTTATCCAGATCCACCAGTGCTTTCTTGTAGCCATCCGCGCCCATCACCGACAGCACGACCGCTTCGAACACGGTGCTGTCCTGCCATGGTTGGCCACCATGCGCCAGAGGGATGAAGCCGGCTTTTTTCAGCTTGTCGCCAGCAGCGTAGAATTCTTCGAGGGTTGTAGGGTTTTTCTCAATACCGGCTTTCTTGAAGACTTCCGGGTTGATCCACAGCCAGTTGACGCGGTGAATGTTGACCGGCACGGCCACATAATCGCCGTCGTACTTGACGGTGTCGGAGACTTTCTTGTCCAGCAGGCTGTCCCACTTCTCTTCCTTGGCGACGTCCTTTAGAACATCGGTATCCAGCAAGCCAGTGGACGCCCACTCTTGAATATCAGGGCCTTTGATCTGCGCAACGCCAGGCGGATTACCTGCTACGGCACGGCTCTTGAGCACCGTCATCGCCGTAGCGCCACCGCCACCGGCGACTGCGCCGTCCTTCCATGTGAAGCCGTCTTTCTCAACCTGAGCCCTGAGCACATCCACAGCCGCTTTTTCACCACCGGAAGTCCACCAGTGGACGACTTCCACGGTGCCTTTCGAATCGGCGGCAAGAGCACTCAGAGGGAACAACGAGGCAACAGAGATGACAGCTGCGAGGCGGGAGATTGAATTCATCGATTTAACCTTTCTTGTTGTTATGCATGAGCAAGTCTGTGCTTGCGCTGCATGGAGTCTAACCAAGGGTTTTGAAAGAACAGTAACGAAGGGACGCGCGATGGTCACAGGATGGTTACATTGGAACCAGGGAGAGAAATCCTGTGGGAGATTCTATGCTGGCCTGCAAACACAATACCGGTAGGAGCGAATTCATTCGCGAAGAGATCGGTACATCCGCAGCCTGTGTATCGCCTGGAGTACCGCCTTCCCGAATGAATTCGGTCCCACAGGTCCAGCGTAGAATTGGGGTTTTCAATTTCCCACAAGGATTCCGGGCGTCAGTCACTCCACCGTTCTAGGCAAATACAACGTCACCCGCAGTCCACCACCGCGCAAATTCTGCAGGCTGACTTCGCCGCCGTGGCTGTGGGCGATATTACGGGCGATGCCCAGACCCAGACCGTAACCTTGCTGTTGATTGCCCGCGAGCCGGAAGTGCGGTTCGAAGACCCGTTCAAGGCGTTGCTCGGGTACGCCCGGCCCTTCATCGTCCACGTGCAGGACGAAGGCCTGGAGGTTGTCCTCGATCTTGAGGTGAGCTTTGGTGCCGTACTTGAGAGCGTTGTCGATCAGGTTGCCGATACAGCGTTTGAGGGCCAGCGGTTTGCCGGGGTAAGGCCCAAGCGCCTTGCCCTCCTGCGTGGCGTTGCCATTGCCATGAGGCGCCAGGTAAGGCTCCACCAGGCAATCGAGCACATGGTTAAGGTCCACAGCCTCGATGTTTTCGTGAATGTCAGTGTCCTTGACGCATTGCAGCGCGCCTTTGACCAACAACTCCAGCTCATCAAGATCGCGGGTGAATTTGGCTTGCAGGGCTTCGTCCTCAAGCAACTCGACGCGCAGACGCAAACGGGTGATTGGTGTGCGCAGGTCATGGGAGATAGCGCTGAACAACTGACCACGCTCGGTCAGATAACGGCTGATGCGAGTACGCATGGCGCTGAACGCCCTGCTGACTTCCACCACCTCACTGGCGCCCCCTTCAACATCCGGCTCGACGTCCGCTCCCAGGGACATATCCCGCGCAGCCAGCGCCAGACGCTTGAGCGGCCGACTCTGCCAATGCACCAACAGCCCAATGAACAACAATAGAAAACCGCTGGTGAGCAGGATGAACCAGACCTGCTGCAGCGGCAGGTCCTGTTCTTCGAGGGTGGTGTAAGGCTCTGGCAGCAGCGACGCGATATACAACCACTCTCCCGCCGCCAGCTCGATTTGCGTCACCAGCACGGGCGGGTTCACAGGCTCCAGAGTGAGTGCGTAATGCGCCCAGGAGCGCGGCAGCTCATCGAGGGTCAGCCCGCTGTTGAAGATGCGCAAGTCTTCAGGCCGCACAAACCATACTGCAATGGCCGGATCATTACCCAGATGCTGACGCAGCACCTCGTCGACTGCCGTCAGCACCGCCTGTTTGCGTGGCGTGGCATCCAGCACTTTCATGTCCAGAGGACGATCGTTAAGGGACACGACAAAGCGCGTGCCGCCCATACTGCGCAGTTGGTCGAGCACCAACGGGCGATACGCCAACGGCAAGGAACGGAAGTAACTGACGCTGGCGGCCATGGAGTGCGCAAGACTGCGCGCACTGGTGACCAGACCTTCCATCTGCGTGGCACGCAGTTGCGACAGCCAGATCACACTCGATAACGCCTGAGCCAGCAACACCGCGAGCAGGGTCAATAGCAGCATGCGCCCGAGGAGGGAACGCGGCAGCGGCAACGAGCGTTTTGGCGCTTCGTAGATCAACACTCAGTAACCACTGCTGGCTTGACACATCACATTGGCAGCCAACAGATAACCACTGCCGCGCACGGTCCGGATCAAGCGCGGCGACTTGCCGGTATCGCGCAGGCGCTGACGCAGACGACTGACCGCCATGTCGACGATACGCTCCAGCGGCATCAGTTCGCGGCCACGGGTGGCGTTGCCGATGGTGTCGCGGTCGAGGATCTGTTGCGGGTTATCGAGGAACAGCTTGAGCAGCGCAAAGTCGGCACCGGACAGGATGACTTCTTCGCCGTCGCTATGGAACAGCCGGTGGCTGACCATGTCCAGCCGCCACTCATCGAAGGTCAGCACGTCACCGCCGACGCGCTCTTGTCCGAACTGCGCACGGCGCAACAGGGCTTTGATGCGCGCAACCAGTTCTCGTGGGCTGAAGGGTTTGCCGAGGTAATCATCCGCGCCCAGCTCCAGACCGATGACGCGGTCTGCTTCATCGGAACTGGCGGTAAGCATGATGATCGGCACATGAGGATGGCGAACATGTTGACGCACCCAACGGCAGAGGCTGAAGCCGTCTTCGTCGGGCAGCATCACGTCGAGAATCAGCAGGTCGCCGGGCTCGTCATTGAACGCCTGACGAAAGCCCGCACCATCGCCGACGGCACGTACCTGAAAACCGGAGCGGCTCAGGTAGGTTTGCAGCAACTCACGAATCTCCTGGTCGTCATCGACCAGCAGGATCGATTTACTGACTGAGCTCACTGGGATCGTCCTTGTTGCTATGGATCGTTATTGTTAGGGGTGAAGCTGAAATCTTACTCACATCCTGAACTGTGGGAGCGGTGCTTGCCCGCGATGAGGGCGCCATGATCTTGAATCGCGCGGACCTTATCGCGGGCAAGCACCGCTCCCACATGGGATTGGATGCCAAATTTTAGAAATCAGGCGCCCGATCGAATTTCAAAAACTAGAGTTCTACCGCGCGCCCTTCACCAAATGCTTGTTGCAGCGCCACACCGGCGCCCATCAGGCCTGGGTACTCGGCGGTCACCAGCCAGACCGGGATGCCCTTGAAGTAATCGCTCATCACGCCCTTCTCGGCGAAAGCGCGCTTGAAACCGCTGTTCATGAAGAATTCTATAAAGCGCGGCACCACGCCGCCGACGATATATACCCCGCCGCGACCGCCGACGGTGAGCACATTGTTGCCTGCCACGCGCCCGAGGAAGACACAGAATTGCTCCAGTACCGCCGCCGCAACCGGATCGCCAGCGACGGCTGCCGAGGTAATAGCCGCCGGAGACTTGAGCACCGGCTCGATGTCATCCAGCGCGCAACTGACCTGATACAACCCCAGAAGACCTGCGCCACTGAGTACGGTTTCCGCACTGACATGTTCATGTTCAGCCATCAGCCGCATCCACAGCATGGCTTCGCGCGCATTGCCGATGGGCAAGTCGATATGACCACCCTCGCCCGGCAAGGCCATCCAGTGATTGACGCCAACACTGAGCAAGGTGCCGACACCAAGACCCGTTCCGGGTCCCACTACGACACGCGGACGGTCCGGCTCGCTGATGCCGTGACAGACCGTCAGGTATTCATCGTCAGCCAGACGCGTCATGCCCAGCGCCATGGCGCTGAAGTCGTTGATCAACAGCAAGTCATCAATTTTCAGCTTCGCGGAAAACGCCGACTTGCTGAGTTTCCAGTGGCTGTTGGTGAACTCGAATTCGTCGCCGTCCACAGGCCCGGCAACCGCCAGACAGACCGAGCCGACGTCACCCCGTTGCAGTTCCAGATCCTGAAGATAGACCTCAACGGCCTTCTCCGGACTGGCGTAGTCGATGGTCGGGAATACCCGGATCGAATGCAGCTTGTCGTCTTCCCAAATGGCAAACCGTGCATTGGTACCGCCAATATCACCGACCAGGGCCAACTTCACTTAAGCGTCTCCAGACTCGAGGTAAAGGCGCTGGCGCCCTGCTCGGCGGAGCTGAAGGCCATGCGCATGAAACCGAACAGTTCGCGACCGCAGCCGACCGCATTGTCCAGATGACCCACAGCGGGTTCTCTGGCGGCCAATTCTGCCGGTTCGACCAAAACTTGCAAGGTCCCTTTTACGCCATCCACACGGATAATATCGCCATCCTGCACAAGTGCCAAAGGGCCACCACTGTAGGCTTCAGGGCAGACGTGAATGGCAGCCGGGATCTTGCCCGAGGCGCCGGACATGCGTCCGTCGGTGACCAGCGCAACCTTGAAACCCCGGTCCTGCAGGACACCCAGAAATGGTGTCATTTTGTGTAGCTCAGGCATGCCGTTGGAGCGCGGCCCCTGAAAGCGCATGACAGCCACGAAATCACATTCCAGCTCGCCAGCCTTGAACGCATCCGCCAGGTCCTGCTGATCGTGAAAGACTTTTGCCGGGGCCTGAACAATTTGATGCTCCAGGGCGACGGCCGAAACCTTCATCACACCGCGTCCCAGATTGCCTTCCATCACCCGCAGACCGCCCTCAGGGGAGAACGCTTTGGCGACAGGGCGCAGGATATTTTCATCAAGGCTTTCGATCGGGCCTTCGCGCCATACCAGCTTGCCGTCTTCCAGGAATGGCTCCTGGGTATATCGGCTCAGGCCGCGACCCAGCACCGTGTTGACGTCTTCATGGAGCAGACCGGCTTCCAGCAACTCACGAATCAGGAACGACATGCCGCCCGCGGCCTGAAAGTGGTTGATATCGGCTTTGCCGTTCGGATAGACGTGGGTCAGAGTCGGCACGACTTCGGACAAGTCGGCCATGTCCTGCCAGGTCAGTTGAATACCTGCGGCTTGAGCAATGGCAGGCATGTGCAGGGTGTGATTGGTGGAACCGCCCGTGGCGTGCAACGCGACAATCGAGTTGACCAGCGAACGCTCGTCGACGATTTCGCCGATGGGCATGAAGTTGCCGCTTTGCATGGTAATGCGCGTCACTTGCTGTGCGGCCTCGACGGTCAGCGCATCACGCAACGGGGTGTACGGATTGATGAATGACGAGCCTGGCAAATGCAAGCCCATGACTTCCATCAGCAATTGGTTGGTGTTGGCGGTGCCGTAGAAGGTGCAGGTGCCTGGGCCGTGGTAGGACTTCATCTCGGAGTCCAGCAACTCTTCACGGGTAGCCTTGCCTTCGGCATAGCGTTGACGGACGTCGGCTTTTTCCTTGTTGGAAATACCGGAAACCATCGGTCCGCCCGGAATGAAAATCATCGGCAAGTGGCCAAAACGCAACGCGCCCATCATCAGGCCCGGCACGATCTTGTCGCAGACACCCAGCATCAAGGCGGCGTCGAACATGTTGTGGGACAACGCTACGGCGGTGGACATGGCAATGACTTCGCGGCTCGCGATACCAATCTCCATGCCAGGCTCGCCCTGGGTCACACCGTCACACATGGCCGGTACGCCACCGGCAAACTGACCGACCGAACCAATGTCACGTAAAGCCTGTTTGATCTGATTCGGGAAGTGCTCGTACGGCTGATGCGCCGAGAGCATGTCATTGTAGGAGGACACGATGGCAACGTTAGCGGCGTTCATCATGCGTAGCGTGTTTTTGTCTTCAGGACCACAGGCTGCAACGCCATGAGCAAAGTTGGCGCACTGCAGCTTGCCGCGCATCGGGCCGTCGCTGGCGGCGCCTCGAATCAGTTGCAGATAGCGCTGCCGGGTTTCTTGACTACGGGCTATCAGCCGCTCGGTTACTTCAAGGATGCGGGGATGCATGTGCTGAACTCCAGGCTAACGTATGTGGTCACCCGTTTCAGACCTTGCAGATTTCGAGGCACAGGCCTTATCTGTAAAAGCTTGATCTCGATCAACTGTTTTGGCCTTACAGGCTTCTCGTTGTAGATAAAACAAAATATTGCCACTAAAAAGGCTTGTTTTCTATTTCTATGCGAATAATCTTGTAATTCCAACAACAAATTCAGAAAGGACGGCTGTATGACTCTTCGTATCGCAATCAATGGTTTTGGCCGCATCGGCCGCAACGTCCTACGCGCACTGTATACCCAAGGCTACCGCCAGGACCTGCAGGTCGTCGCCATCAATGATTTGGGCGACAGTGAGATGAACGCTCACCTGCTGCGTTTCGACACGGTTCACGGGCCTTTTTCCGGCACGGTCGAGTGTGACAGCGAGAGCCTGACGGTCAATGGTGACCGTATTGCGGTCAGCGCCATTCGCAACCCTGCCGAACTGCCGTGGAAGGCACAAGACATTGACGTGGTGTTCGAATGCACCGGTCTGTTCACCAGCCGCGACAAAGCCGCTGCACACCTGACTGCCGGTGCTCGCAAGGTGATTATCTCGGCCCCGGCTCAAGGTGCCGACGCGACCATCGTCTATGGCGTTAACCACGACACGCTGCGTAAATCGCATCAAATCATTTCCAGCGCATCCTGCACGACCAACTGCCTGGCTCCGGTGGCGCAAGTGCTGCACCGTGAACTGGGCATCGAAAGCGGTCTGATGACCACTATTCACGCTTACACCAACGATCAGAATCTGATCGATGTCTATCACACCGATCCGTACCGCGCACGCTCAGCCACTCAGTCGATGATCCCGAGCAAGACCGGTGCTGCCGAGGCGGTAGGCCTGGTACTGCCGGAACTGGCGGGCAAACTGACGGGCATGGCCGTTCGCGTTCCGGTGATCAATGTGTCGCTGGTAGACCTGACCGTGCAATTAACGCGGGACACCACCGCTGCCGACGTCAATGCGTTGATGAAAGAAGCTAGCCAGCATTCGAAGGTGCTGGGTTACAACACGCTGCCGCTGGTTTCTCACGACTTCAACCACAACCCGCTGTCGTCGATTTTCGATGCCAATCACACCAAGGTCAGCGGCAAGTTGCTGAAAGTCCTGGCGTGGTATGACAACGAATGGGCGTTCTCCAACCGTATGCTGGACAACTGCCTGGCGCTGCATAACGCGGAGTAAAACTTTCAGTTTGAGGAATCATCATTCCTGAACTGAAATGCAATCCTGTGGGAGCAGAGCTTGCTCGCGATAAGGCTGAACGCGCTTCACTTTGGACCGCGTTCAGCTTTATCGCGAGCAAGCTCTGCTCCTATCAAACAAACTACAACTATTTGATTTGGAGTACTTTTTCATCTGTAGGAGCGCGCTTGCCCGCGATTCGGTCTGTCAGTCGATGAATATATTGCCTGTGCTGACG